>NZ_JBYTAE010000025.1:0-63721 GCF_058787875.1 Hydrogenophaga sp. FW305-3-2-15-A-LB1
ATGGCGGTCTCCTTGGTAGGTGGATGGGACCTCCATCGTGACCGAAAAAGACTCAGGAGGCGTCCATGCCATCCTCGCTGAACTCGCGGCGCGCATCCGCTGCGATTATTTTGCCGCCAGTGCGCGGCACGCTGCCCTCACCCGCCGCCGATCTTGACGTTGCCGCGCTTGATCGGCGTGCCGCTGTCCATGGGCGGCACTTCACAACGCGCCATGCTCGATACCTTCTTCGGTTCGCTCGATTGGCGCTGGGGGGGGTGCGGGCCTGAGGTGCCCGAGCGTCAGATGCCGTTCGAGGCCCTGGACAAGCTGGGCCCTGCCTATCTGCTGGTGCTGGACCGTGGCTACCCGGCGGCGTGCCTGCAGCAGCGCGGCATTCGCTTTTGCACCCGTGGGACAAGGTCAATGGCTTCAAGGCCGTGCGGGACTTCGTGAGAAGCGGGCTGGACCAGGCAACCGTGACCTTGAGGCCTCCCTTCGCGCCGCGATGCGCTGGACTATGGCTGTACGCCCGTTCCCGTCACGGTGCGGCTGGTGCGCCAAGTCACCCCCGAGGGCCAGGTTCGGGTGCTGCTGACCACCCTGCCCGCCGACGCCGTTGCCTGCAACGTGTTCGCCGACCTGTATCACCAGCGCTGGGGTGTGGAGGAGACGTCAAAAGCAAGGCTTAACGGGCTAAGGAAGGTCTGCAAAACACCCGCTGCAGCGTGAGCTGAGACGATGAATTTCGGATGACGATATTGAAGTCGGGTTCGGATGGTTTGCAAAGACGGATTTCGACCTTCTGCGGCCGTTTTGACCTGGCTCGCAGGGCATCGCCCGGGCTGCAGGCGCACTCACCCCTGCAACCTCAAGATCTGCCTGCGCACCATCCACAGATTGCTTAGCGCAAACAGCATCGTGAGGCGCGCTGTGTTCTTGGCCAAGCCCCGGTAGCGCACCTTGGCATGACCGAACTGCTGCTTGATCACGCGAAACGGGTGTTCCACCTTCGCCCGGATGCGCGCCTTGGTCTGCTCCAGTTTGTCCATGATCTCGCCCATGGGCGTGCTCTTGTCGAGCACCTTGCGCTTGCCCGGGCGCATGGCCACGTGCCAGTTCGCATTGATGCCCTGCGTTTCTTCGCGCTTGGCCACACCCTGGTAGCCCGCATCGGCGAACACGTCCGTCTCTTCTCCATGCACCAGCGCGCCGGCCTGTGTCACGTCGTTGACGTTGGCCGCCGTGCCCACCACGCTGTGCACCAGGCCCGAGTCGGCATCCACGCCAATGTGTGCCTTCATGCCGAAGTGCCATTGGTTGCCCTTCTTGGTCTGGTGCATCTCGGGGTCGCGCTCTCCCGTGCTGTTCTTGGTCGAACTGGGCGCGGCAATGATGGTGGCGTCCACCACGGTGCCGGTCTTGAGCAACAGGCCTTGATGGGCCAGTCCGGCATTGATGGTAGCCAGCACCTGAGGGGCGAGTTGGTGTTTCTCCAGCAGGTGGCGAAAGCGCAGGATGGTGCTCTCGTCGGGCAAGCGCGCGGCGCCGTCCAGGCCCACAAAGCGACGGTACAAGGGGCGCTCGTGCAGCTCTGCTTCCATCGCCGGATCGCTCAGGTTCCACCACAGCTGCAGGCAGTGGATGCGCAGCATGGTCTCGACCGCAAAAGGCGGGCGTCCACCCAGCGCCTGGTGTGCTCCACGGGCGTGTGGCTGGATGAGCGCAACCAAGGCCTGCCACGGCACAATCTTGTTCATCTCTACGCAGCGCTGTCGTCGCTCTGCGTAACGGCGTTGGCGGGCGATTGCGCATTGGCTTTGTAGGCTCCGCCACCTATGCGATGCTGCCACGCGTACTGCCGCTTTTTCGCGAGCGCTACCCGAATGTGGTGCTCGACTTGCGCGAAGGCACGACCACACAGATACTTCGCGACCTGGAGGCTGGTGCGCTGGACCTAGGGCTCGTTCGATACCCCGTGGCAGAAGCCACACCGATCGAAATCAGACCGGTGGAATGGGACAGGCTGGTGGTCGCCTTGCCGATGCACCATCCGCTGACCCGGCGCAAACGCGTGGCGCTATCGGACTTGGCCAATGAAGCTTTCATCATGTACTCAGCGTCGAGCGCGGTAAACCTTAGAGCACAGGTGATGCTGGTCTGCCAGACCGCTGGCTTTACTCCCCGGGTCACGCAGGAAGCCGTGCAGGTTCAGACGTTGGTCAGTCTTGTGGAAAGCGGCATCGGGGTGGCATTGGTCCCTGCAGCATGCAGCACAGGTTCCACCAGGCGAGTGGAGTTTCGCGATGTGTCGTCAGAAGCATCGCTCGCGGTAGCGCTCGGCGTGGCAATGCAGCCGAGCGCCGACGGTAGCGCTGCACAGCGTTTCCGGCAGATGTTGGAAGAGAACCCTCCTCAAAACGGTGACACTGTTCTTTTGCGTCGCCGAAAGCCAGTTCCGCGCGGATCACTTTGACGCTCTCGGTGGCGCTGGCGCCGTCGCTCCCGGTGAAGGCGTGGCCCAGGCCAGTGAGCGCAGCCAGGCGCTCGGACAGTTCAACCGCCGGCCCGTGGGTGAAACCAGCCAGCATCACGTGGTCGAGCGTGTGCAACTGATCGATCAGCGCGGTGCGGATGGCGGGGTGGTTGTGCCCGAACAGGTTGACCCACCAGGAGCTGATCGCATTCAGATGGCACCAGCCTCCGTGGTCGCGCAGCCACACGCCTGGGCCCGCGCCACGGGAATCAGCGGCAGCGCAGCACCCTCGGACGCGTGCAGCTTCATCTGGGTGCAGGGGTGCCAAACCCCAGCCGGGCTGCGCTAGCGCCAGGCGTCGTTGGCCGACACAGGTAGCATCAAAGCTCGGCGCCTAGGGGCAGGATGACCGGATCGCCGGACTGCGGACCGGCGGGCTCGCTGCGGGTCTCGACGATGCGGTTGGCGGCGTCGGGGAACACCAGCTTCGGCACGGCCTCGTCGAGCTTGTCCTCGTGAACCATGCCAAAGGCCGCGATGATCACCAGGTCGCCCACACTGGCGCGCCGGGCGGCCGAGCCGTTGAGCGAAATGATGCCGCTGCCGCGCGGCGACTTGATGGCGTAGGTGATGAAACGTTCGCCGTTGTTGACGTTCCAGATGTGCACCTGTTCGTTGGGGCGGATGTTGCTCGCCTCAAGCAGGTCTTCGTCGATGCCGCAGGACCCTTCGTAGTGCAGCTCGCAGTGGGTGACGGTGGCGCGGTGGATTTTGGATTTCAGCAGGGTGCGAAACATGGTCGTGGTCCTCAGGCGCCCATAGTGTGGCGCGCATGCAGGCCCAGGCGCTGCATCAGCGCCCGGTCGCGTTCGATGTCGGGGTTGCCGGTGGTCAGCAGCTTCTCGCCATAAAAGATGGAGTTGGCGCCGGCCGCAAAACACAGGGCCTGCACCGCATCGCTCATCTGCTGGCGCCCGGCCGACAGGCGCACCCGGGCCCGCGGCATGGTGATGCGGGCGACCGCGATCATGCGCACGAACTCCAGCGGGTCCAGTTCGGCCTGATCGGCCAGCGGCGTGCCTTCGACCTTGACCAGGTTGTTGATCGGCACCGATTCGGGGTAATCGGGCGCCAGGTTGGCCAGCTGGGCGATCAGCGCCGCACGCTGCACCCGCGTCTCGCCCATGCCCACGATCCCGCCACTGCAGACCCGGACGCCCGCCCCGCGCACGCGTTGCAGGGTGTCGAGCCGGTCCTGGTAATCGCGCGTGGTGATGATGTCGCCGTAAAAGTCGGGGGCGCTGTCCAGGTTGTGGTTGTAGTAGTCGAGCCCGGCGTCGCGCAGGGTTTCGGCGTGGCCCTCGTTGAGCATGCCCAGGGTGGCGCAGGCCTCCAGGCCCACGTCCTTGACCGCGCGCACCAGCTCGGCCACGGCTTGCACGTCGCGGTCCTTGGGCGCGCGCCAGGCCGCGCCCATGCAGAAGCGTGTGGCGCCGGCCGCCTTGGCGCGCACGGCCGCGTCGCGCACCTCTTCCACCGCCATGAGCTTGCTGGCCGCTACGCCGGTGTCGTAGTGCACCGACTGCGGGCAGTAGCCACAGTCTTCCGGGCAGCCACCGGTCTTGATCGACAGCAGCGTGGCAAGCTCGACCTCGGTCGGGTCGAAGTGCTCGCGGTGAACGGTCTGCGCGCGAAACAGAAGCTCGGTAAACGGCTGATCGAACAGCGCCACTACGGCTTCGGTCGACCAGGCTCCCACGCTCGATGCCTCGGCAGTCTGCGAAGGTGATTGCACCCAGTGAATGGGTTCTTCTCTCAGGATCGTGTCATTCATCGCGCAATACTCCAGTGGTGTCCAGCAAAATTCAATCGATAGATCGACGCGGGCGCATCGTGCCTGCAAGGCCAGCCACAGCGCTTCAGGCGCCTTGCGGCCTGATGTGCTGGGTGGCCTCGTCTTCGACCCGCTGCCAGATCTCGACCGCCATCGGGTTCTTGCTCTCTTCCAGGATGTGCCCCACCAGCCCGATGGCACGCGCCAGGACGCCGATGCCGCGCACGATTTTCCATGGCAGCCCGAGTTCGCAGCTGATGGCGCCGATGGCGCCGGTCGCGTTGACGGGAAGCGACTTGCCAGCGGCGCGTTCGGCCTCGTCGCAGATCAGTTGTTCCAGGCGGATGTAGTCGCCGGAAAAGCCGTTGTCTTTGGCGATCTGGAACAGGCGCGGGGCACGCGGATCGACCGGCTTGTGCAGCGGATGGCCGAGCCCCGGAATGATCTGGCCACGCTCTCGGTAGGCCGCCACGGTTTCGCGCGCAATGCGCTCCAGATCGGCGTCGCGTGTGCCCGGCGGCAGCGCCTCGTACAGCATTTTGGCGGTGCCTTCGGTGCTGCCGACGAACACGCTGCCCAGGCCGCACAATCCGGCCGCCACCGCCGCCTGCAGCGATTCGGGCGCACCGGCGTAAGTCAGTCGCGCGACCAGCGCACTCGGCGTGATGCCGTGTTCGACCAGCGTCACCGCGATCGCGTTGAATACGTTGGACTCCTGCGGCGTCGGCATGCGCCCGACGATCTGCAGGAAGGCCATATCACCCAGGTTGAGATGGCCAAGAATTTCGTCGGGCAGGCTTTTGCCGTGCACCTCGATGCGGTCGGGGGTACTCCACGCAATGTCGGAGCGGATGGGTTTGTTCTTGCGGGTCATGAGAAATTCCAGTCGGTTTGGGGTGGGCTTAAAAAATCAGGCGCTCAGACCCGCGTCGCGCAGCACGGCTTGTGCACGCTGGTACACCGGCAGATCGACCATCTGGCTGTCAACCGCCACAGCGGAACCACCCGCCGTTTCAAATGCTTTGCAGACGCGGCGCGCCCAGTCAAGCCGTTCGGGGGTCGGCGTGAACACCGCCTGGACGATGGCAAGCTGCTTCGGGTGGATGCACAGCTTGGCACCAAAGCCGAGTCGACGTGAGCGTTCAGTGTCCGCCTGCAAGCGTTGCAGGTCCTCGATCGCGGTGCTGACACCATCAACTGGCGCGGCCAGCCCGGCCAGCCGCGAGGCCAGCACCACTTGTGAGCGGAAAGCCAGCAGCTCTGACTCCGCGCCATCGGGCGCACAGTCAATGCCCAGATCGAGCGCCAGATCGACGCTGCCAAAAGCCAGGCGGATCACGCCCGGCACGCTCGCAATGCTGTGGATTTCCCTAAGTCCGCGCGCCGACTCGATGATCGGCAACACGTCCTTATAGGTGATCTCGACCACGGTGCACACGGCATCGATACCCTCGGCCTTGGGCAGCATCACCGCCGCCACACCAGGATGGCGACACAGTTCGAGATCGTCTTCAAACCAGGGCGTGCCAGCGGCATTGATGCGCACAACCAGCGGTGCCGACGCATCAAGCGCCGCCGCCAACGCGTCGCGTGCGCTCGCCTTCGCCTCGGGGGCAACCGCGTCTTCCAGATCAACAATCACCGCGTCGGCGCCGCTGGCGCGCGCCTTGGCAAAACGCTCAGGCCTGTCTGCGGGCACAAAAAGATAGGCACGCGGCAGGACATGGAGGCCGGGGGTGCTGGTCGCCATGCTCATGCCGCCAACCAGCGCTCGATGTGCGGCGCCTCGGCGACCGCCCAGACGCGCGCGATCAGTGCCTCCACCTCTGCAGGCGTGGCCCCCTTGCCGTAGGCCGCCAGGCGCTGCGCCTTGTCTTCCAGCTCGGCACGTGTCAGGGTGTTGCCAGGGTCGCCTTTGGGCTCATCGACCCGCGCGCCAAAGGTGTGGCCATCGCGCGTGCTCACCGTTACCTTGCCGATCCAGCGCTGCGGGTAGGCCTTATCGACCTCGGCGTCGAGCTGCATCGTCACGCGGTCGCGCAAGGCGGCCACGCGCGGCGCGAGGTAATGCGCTTCAAATTCATTCAGCCCGGCAAAGCCGTATTCGGCGGCCAGCGCCAGCACCGTGCCCATTGAGAATTTGGCCTGGTGCACGGTGGCGGGCACGGTGACGCGGCCCAGCACGTCGATGGCGCCCTGGTGCACATGGGTGGTCACCGCGGCAATATCGTCGGCCTTGAGCCCATGCGTCTGCATCAGCGCCAGCAGCGCGTCGGCGCTGGGGTGGGTGTGGCGGCACGAGGCGTGGTATTTGAACGAGGTTTCCGCCGTGGCCCAGCGCTGGCCCAGGCGGTCGGTCAGGCGCGCCGGATCGGCGTCGTTCGACATGCCCGCAGCCATGCCTTGCGCGCCTTCCAGAATCTGGCGCGCGCCGGTCAGCCCCTCGCGCGCCAAGTAGGCGCAAGCCAAGCCGCTGGACGCCGCATGCGCGGTGTGCAGTTGCTTGGAGTCGGCGGCGTCGCGCAAAAACTCCCACAGCCCGGCGGCTTGTGTGCCGGCGCTGCCGAAGGCATGCAGCATGGTGGTCGCATCGAGCTTGAGCAGCCGTCCGGCCGCCGCAGCGGCGGCCAGCGTGCCGGCGGTGGCCGTGGTGTGAAAGATGCGGTAGTGCGAGCGGCCCAGGAACTCGCCCACCCGAATGCCGACTTCATAGCCCGCCACTACGGCGGCCAGGAACTCGCGGCCGCTGGCACCGATGTCCTGCGCGATGGCCAGCGCCGCCGGGAACACGACGGCTGCGGGATGAAACACCGAGCCGTTGTGGACGTCATCCTGCTCGGCGAAATGCGAGGCGGCCGCGTTGACCATCGCAGCGAAATGGGGCGAGGTGGTGCGGCGCGAGATCAGCACCTCGGCGCGGCCGGAGGCCGGCCCCATGGTGCGGGCATAGGCTTCGATGGCCTCGACCGGCCGGGCGCCCTTGCCCGCCAACGCGGAGGCGTACCAGTCGAGGAACAGGTCTTCGGTTCGGCGCAGCACCGGCGCCGGAATGGTGTCGAATGACAGATCGGCGGCAAAGGCAGCCAGCGTCGCGCTCGGGTTCGTATCTGGGGTCATGGCATCGATCTCGCAGTCAGATGGCTTGGTCTGCACGCAGCCGGGCGATGTCAGTCTCGCCGTAGCCGAGCTCGGTCAGGATGGCTTCGGTGTGCTGACCCAGCGCAGGCACCGGCCCCATGGGCGGCGGCGGCTCGCTGCCCTGGACGTGGTGCGGCGGGTACAGCGCCGGCAGCGTGCCGCCTGGCGAACCGATCTCGGTCCAGCGCCCACGCGCCGCGAGTTGCGGGTGCTTCCACAGGTCGGCCATCTCGTTGAGCTGGCCGTTGGCGATTTGCGCCGCATCCAGCCGCGCCACCAGTTGCGCCGCGGTCAGAGTGGCGCAGACACCTTCGATGATGCCGCGCAGTTTCTCGCGCTGGGCCAGCCGGTTGGCGTTGCCCAGGTACTGTGCGGTCAGCTCGGGCAATTGCAACACCTGGTTGCAGAAGGTGGCCCATTCGCGGTCGTGCTGCACCGCCAGCACCACCTGCTTGCCGTCGCCGCAGGTAAAAGGGCCGTAGGGGTATATGGCGGCGTGCGAGGCGCCGGCACGCAGCGGCGGCGGCTGGCCATCCAGCGTGTAGTAGAGCGGGAAGCCCATCCATTCGGACATGGCTTCGAGCATGGAGATTTCGAGCCGCTGGCCACGCCCCGTGCGCCCGCGCTCCAGCAAAGCGGCCAGCACGCTGCTGTAGGCGTACATGCCAGCGGCGATGTCGGCAATCGACAGCCCGGCCTTGGATGGCGTCTCCGGCGTGCCGGTCACCGACACAAAACCGGCTTCGCTCTGGATCAGCAGGTCATAGGCTTTTTTCGCGGTGTAGGGGCCGCCGTCGCCGTAGCCCGAGATGTCGCACACCACGATGCGCGGGTTGACCGGCGCCAGGCTGGCATGGTCCAGTCCCATGCGCGCGGCAGCACCGGGCGCCAGATTCTGCACCAGCACGTCGGCGCGCTCCACCAGCTTTTGCAGTACGGCGCGTGCGGCCGGGTGTTTGAGGTCGAGCGTCAGGCTTTCCTTGGAGCGGTTGCACCAGACGAAGTGGGAAGCCGAGCCGTGGGCCCGGCTGTCGTAGGCGCGGGCGAAGTCGCCCTCGCCCGGACGCTCGACCTTGATGACGCGCGCGCCGAGATCGGCCAACTGGCGGGTGCAGAACGGCGCGGCAATCGCGTGCTCCAGCGTGACAATCAGCATTCCTTCCAATGGACGCATGGCAATTTCTTTCAGAATGAGCGCGGCAACTCGAGCACATGCTCGGCCACGTAACTCAGAATCAGGTTGGTGGAGATCGGCGCCACTTGGTACAGCCGGGTTTCGCGGAACTTGCGCTCGATGTCGTATTCGCAGGCAAAGCCAAAGCCGCCATGGGTCTGAATGGCGGTGTTGGCCGCCTCCCAGGAGGCTTTGGCGGCCAGGTACTTGGCCATATTGGCCTCTGCGCCACACGGTTGGTGGGCGTCAAACAGCTCGCAGGCACGCCAGCGCATCAGGTCAGCGGCTTCGGTCTCGATGTGGGCCTCGGCCAAGGGAAACTGCACGCCCTGGTTCTGCCCAATCGGGCGGTCAAACACGCGGCGCTCGCGGGCATAGCGGGCGCTGCGCTCGACGAACCAGCGGGCGTCGCCAATGCACTCGGCGGCAATCAGCGTGCGCTCGGCGTTCAGGCCGTCCAGGATGTACTTGAAACCTTTGCCCTCCTCGCCGATCAGGTTCTCGGCCGGGATTTCGAGGTTGTCGAAGAACAGCTCATTGGTCTCGTGGTTGACCATGTTGCGGATCGGGTTCACAGTCATGCCCTGGCCAATGGCCTGGTGCAGGTCAACGATAAAGATCGACATGCCCTCTGACTTGCGCTTCACATCCTTGAGCGGGGTGGTGCGTGCCAGCAAAATCATCAGATCGGAGTGCTGAATCCGCGAGATCCAGACCTTCTGGCCATTGACCACATAGCGGTCGCCCTGCTTGACTGCGGTGGTCTTGATCTTGGTGGTGTCGGTGCCTGTGGTTGGCTCGGTCACGCCCATGGACTGCAGGCGCAGATCGCCGCTCGCGATTTTTGGCAGGTAGCGGCGCTTTTGCTCGTCCGAGCCATGGCGCAGCAAGGTGCCCATGTTGTACATCTGGCCGTGACAGGCGCCGGCATTGCCGCCGCAGCGGTTGACCTCTTCCATCACCACCGAGGCTTCGGCCAGACCCAAGCCAGCTCCGCCGTACTCCTGCGGAATCATCACCGCCAGCCAGCCGGCCCTGGTCAGCGCGTCCACACACGCCTCGGGGTAAGCACGGGCATCGTCAATCTTGCGAAAGTACTCGTCAGGGAAGCGTTTGAAAAGATCGCGCAGCGCGGCACGCAACTCGGGGTAACGTTCTTGGTTCATCATTTTCAGTCTCTAAAAGTTCCCCGCCGAGCCGCGCAGGATAAAGGTTACCGGTTAGCGGAATTTGCTGAAGTCGGGCTTGCGTTTCTCAAGAAAGGCGCTGGCCCCTTCCTGCTGCTCGCCGGTACTGAAATAGTTAGGTGCCACTTCCTGGATCAGGTCGTTCATGTCCTTGCCCATGATCGGAGCCATGTGGTGGTAGAACGAACGCTTGACAATCTTCAGGCAGGTCGGCGACAGCGACAGCAATTCGTCGCAGTACTTCTGCACCTCTTCGTCGAGTTGGGCCATGGGCACCACCGAGTTGGCCAGACCCCAGTCGAACGCCTGCTTCGCGCTGTAGCGGCGGCACAGCATCCACAGTTCGCGCGCCCGCTTGTGGCCAAGCACATTGGCCGCGTGCGAGACGATGTAACCACCGGCCGGTGAGCCGACGCGTGGCCCGTTCTGACCAAAGATCGCATGCTCGGCGGCAATCGTGAAGTCACAAAAGTAGGCAATGTGGTGACCGGCACCAATGGCATAGCCGTTGACGCGCGCGATCACCGGCTTGGGACATTCGGCGATCTGGCGGTTGAAGTTGAATTCCAGGTCCTGCAGGCTGCTCTTGCCACCTTCGCCCTTTTCCCAGTTGACATCACCGCCGACACAAAAGGCGCGCTCGCCAGCACCGGTCAGCACGATCACGCCGACCTTCGGATCGTCGCCGGCCTGGGCCAGCAGTCGCTCCATGTCCTTGATGGTGTCACCAGTGAAAGCGTTGAGCGTCTTGGGCCGATTGATGGTGATGGTGGCAACGTAATTTTTGACGTCGTAAATGACTTCCTGATCGCTCATGGTGTTTCTTCGTGATATTGGTTGGGAGAAACTATCGGGTCTGCGTGGCACGCACGCGCGCAAACTCAAGAAACCAGTCAAGCCTGGCGGGGTTGGCCAGCGCATCGCGGTTGACCACTTTGTCGATGGGCTGGCCGAGCAGCAGCTTCTTGATCGGCAGTTCGAGCTTCTTGCCGGTGAGCGTGCGCGGCACCTCGGCCACGGGAAACACCTCGTCCGGCACATGGCGCGGCGACGCGGCCGCGCGGATGGCGCTCTTGATGCGCCCGATCAGCGGCGCGTCCAGCGCCACGCCCTGGCGCAGCACGACGAACATCGGCATATAGCTTTCGCGCCCCAGAAACTCAAGATCGACCACCAAACTGTCGAGCACTTCGGGCAGCGCCTCGACCACGCTGTAGATATCGCTCGTGCCCATGCGCACGCCGTGGCGGTTGATGGTGGTGTCGCTGCGGCCGTAGATGATTGCGCCGCCGCGCGGTGTGATGCGAAGCCAGTCGCCATGCCGCCAGACGCCGGGGTACATGTCGAAATAACTGTCCAGATAGCGCCGGTTGCCGGGGTCGTTCCAGAAGTAGAGGGGCATGGACGGCATGGGCGCGGTGCAGACCAACTCACCCACCTCGTCCACGACCGGCTGGCCCTGCTCGTTGAAGGCCTCGACGCGCGCCCCGAGGCAGCGCCCTTGCATTTCTCCCACGACAACGGGCAGGGTCGGCACGCCGCCGACGAAGGCCCCTGCGAAGTCGGTGCCGCCGGAGATCGGGTTGATCCAGACATCGCGCCCGACATGCTTGGCAATCCACTGGTAGCTTTCCAGGGACAGTGGCGAGCCGGTCGAACCCACGGTGCGCAGCGGCCCCAGCGCGCCCACCTCGCGCGGCTCTACGCCTGTTTTCTGGCAGGCCGCATAAAACGCCGCACCGGCACCCAGAAACGTCACGCCGACTTCCCCCGCGAAGCGCCACAGCGTGGTGTAGTCGGGCCAGGCCGGGGCGCCGTCGTACAGGCAGACCGTCGCCCCCACCAGCAAGCCACCCACCTGGCAGTTCCACATGATCCAGCCCGTGGTGGAAAACCAGTGGAAGCGGTCTTCGGGACCGAGGTCGTTGTGCAGGCGCATCAGCTTGACCTGCTCCAGCACGATGCCGCCATGGCCGTGCACGATGGGTTTGGGCAAGCCGGTGGTGCCCGATGAATACACCACCCACAGCGGGTGGTCGAAAGGCATTGACTCAATGCGCAGTTCAGCTGGGCCGCTGACCACCTCGCTCCAGAGCACGCCACCGCGCAGCGCGCCCACGCTGGCGCTGCGCTCCAGGTAGGGCAGGAGCACGCAGC
Source organism: Hydrogenophaga sp. FW305-3-2-15-A-LB1 (assembly GCF_058787875.1). Lineage (NCBI taxonomy): Bacteria > Pseudomonadati > Pseudomonadota > Betaproteobacteria > Burkholderiales > Comamonadaceae > Hydrogenophaga > Hydrogenophaga sp. FW305-3-2-15-A-LB1. The sequence continues at coordinate 11,946 of NZ_JBYTAE010000025.1, forward strand.
GCTCGACGCTGGGCAGCCCGTCGAGCAGCATGGCCACGGTGTCGCGCCGGTCGAAGCGCTTGCCACCCCAGCGGTAGCCATCGACCGCGATCAACACCTTCGGATCGATTTGCCGGAAACGGTCCAGCACCGTGGGCGCCCCCATGTCGGGCGAGCACACCGACCAGATCGCCCCCACGGAAACCGTGGCCAGAAAAGCCACGATGGATTGCGGAATATTGGGCAGGTAGGCCACCACGCGGTCGCCCGGCCCCACGCCCGCTGCGCGCAGCCACTGCGCCAGCGCCGCCACTTGGTCCTGCAGCGTGCGCCAAGACATGTCCGCCCGATCGCCCGCTTCATTGCGAAAAACGATGGCCGGTCTGGCATCCGTAGCGTGCCGGAACACCTGCCGCGCATAGTTGGTGCGCGCGCCCACAAACCATTGCGCGCCCGGCATCTGCCGATCGCTCAGAACCGGGCCATTCCAGTCGTCGAGCGGAAGCTCAAAATAGCCGACGATGGCGCCCCAGAAACCCTCCAAGTCATCCACGGACCATTGCCACAAGGCCTCGTAGCCGGCAAAGCGCACGCCTTTTTCGCGTTCCAGCCATTGTTGGAAACAGGTCAACTCGGCACCCGCGATGCGATCCGCGCTGGGGATCCACAGAATGTCGGGCGAAGTTTTGCTCATGGTTTCCCTACTGCTGCGGTTGCCATGGCAGTTTCGTGCAGGCGCACGACCCCGTCGCGCACCAGTTGGGCAATCTCCGGCCCACCATAGCCCAGTTCGCCCAACACCGGCCCGGTATGCTGCCCCAGCGCGGGAGGTGCCAGCATGTCACCGATCTTGCGCATGCCCGCGGCAAGCTGCGCCGGAAAAGGGATTAGCGGCAGCCCCGGCATCTCAGGATGCTCCACGAAGCGGGCGACCAGCACCGGGTCGGCCATGGCCTCGGACACCGTGTTCACCGGACCACAGGGAATATCGGCGGCCTCGAAGGCTGCCACCCAGGTAGCCGCCGAACGGGTGATGAAAATCGCCTCCAGTTCAGCCAGCAGCGCCGGCCGGTTGGCAATGCGCACCGCATTGCGCTGGTAACGCGGATCGTTGAGCCACTCCAGCCGCTCGATGACGGCGCAAAACCGCTTGAACGCACCTTCATTCACCACCGACACGCTGAACCAGGCACCGTCGGAGCCTCGAAAGTGACGGCTCGGCACAGCAATCGGCAGGTTCACCGCACGAACCGGCTCGCGCTGCTCAACCGCATATTCACCCACCTTGCTGGCAAGAAAATTGAACATGGTGTCCACCAGGGACAACTCCACGCGCTGCCCCTGGCCGGTCTGCTGCCAATGCATCACCGCGGCCAGCACGCCCAACGCGCCGCACATGCCGGACGCCACATCGATGATCGGCAAGCCGATACGAACCGGTGGATTGCCCTCTTCCCCGCTTGCGTAGAAGGCCCCCGTCATGCCCTGCACCACGCTGTCGACCGAGGGCCTGAGCCGGTAGTCGCCCTGCTCACCGAAGGCGCTGACCATGTAGTACACCAGCGTCGGGTTGATGCGCCGCACCGCGTCGTAGGTCAGCGCATGTGTCTCGGCAAAGTCGGGGCGAAAGTTGTGCACCAGAACCTGGGCTTTTGAAATCAGCCGCTCCAGCACCGAGCGCCCAGCAGGGGTGCGTATGTCCAGCGCGATCGACTCCTTGCCCCGGTTGCAGGTCATGAAAGCGACGCTGGAGTCGCCATAAAACGGCGGGCCAAAATGCCGCCCCTCCTCGCCGGTGATCGCCTCGACCTTGATGACGCGCGCGCCCAGATCGGCCAGCACCATGGCCGCGTAAGGCCCGGCAATCAAGCGGGACAGATCGATGACGGTGATGCCACTCAGAATGCCTTGCACGGCGCCGCCCTTTTTTACTTGCTGGCGCGCGAGCGGGTGCGGAAAGCCGCAATGCCGGCGCGATGCTCAGGCGTGTCTTCGAGCACCGCCATGTGCGAGGACACCATGTCCAAGTGCGTGGCGAGCGCCATGGTCTGGCTTTGGTAGACGGCGCGGCGAAAAAAGCGTACCGCCTGCTGCGGCTTGGCGGCAATGGTGCGCGCCATATCGTAGGTGGCGGTCATCAGTTCGGCATCGGGCACCACGCGATTGACCATGCCAATGCGTTCGGCCTCTTCCGCCCCCACCACGCGACCGGTCCAGAACAACTCAAGCGCGCGCGCGGTGCCAATCAGGCGCGGCAAGTACCAGGCACCGGCATCACCAGCCATCAGTCCGATGTTGATATAACTCTCGGCAAGCGTGGCTGAGCTGGCCATCAAACGGATATCGCACATCAAAGCCATGTCGCAGCCAGCGCCTCGCGCAGCGCCGTTGACAGCGGCAATGACCGGTTTTTCCATCCGCTCCAGCGTGAGCGCAATGCGATGCACGTGGCGGTACAGAAAATCCTTGCGTCCCATGCTGTCCATTTCGCTGAATTTGGCCATCTCCTCGAAATCGCCGCCGGCACAAAAAGCACGACCGGCACCGGTGACGACGATGACCTTGACTCGCTCATCAGCTTCGGCCTGCTCAAGTGCTGCGCGCCAAGCATCCACCATCTCAAGATCGAAGGCATTGAGCTGATCGGGCCGGTTGAGGGTCAGGGTCGCAATGCCGTCGGCATCAACCGCAAGCAAGATGGCAGGAACGACGGACATGGAAAACCTTTCTGACGGTGGGATGAACAAGGATCAAGGATCAAGGGCGACTGTCCGCGCCTGCCGGAAACCGCCTGGTTTCGATAAAGGTCATGCGAACATATTGACAGAACGGTGGTTAGTTAGAACCTCAAGCCGAAGCACGCCTTGCAAGCAGCCTGGTCACAGGCGCGGGCGTGTGTTGCACACCCCATGACCTTCCCGACACCTATCGTTCAATGTCCTCGTACAGGGCGCGATAGCTGTCACGCAGCGGATGCTTTTGAATCTTGCCGGTGGAGGTCATCGGCAAGGCATCGACGATGCGGATCGCCTTGGGCACCTCAAAGCCACCGAGATGCTCCTTGCAGTGGTTGATCAACTCGGCCTCGTCGGCCTGCGCCCCTGGCTTGAGCACCACGAAGGCGGTGACCGCCTCGACCCAGCGCGGGTGCGGCAAACCTACCGCCGCCACATTGGCCACCGCCGGGTGGCGCAGCAACGTGGCCTCGACCTTGATGGACGGCACGTTTTCGCCGCCGGTCTTGATCATGTCCTTCTTGCGGTCCCTGAACATCATCTGGCCATCGACCCACATGCCGAGGTCACCGGTGTGGTGCCAGCCGAAAGCGCGTGCCTCGGCGGTGGCTTCGGGATTTTTGTAGTAGCCCTCCATCACGTTCGGACCGCGGTGCACGATCTCGCCGACCTCGCCGGGGCCGAGCAGCTGGCCCGCGTCGTCCATCACCGCCGTGTCGTTGATCAATGCACTGACGCCCCAGTAGGAACCAAAGCGTTTAAGCTGCTCTTCGGGCCGGAAGGCCATGGTGAGCGGGTACATCTCGGTCTGGCCGGTGGCCAATGAGTAATTCGGGCAGAACTCGGCGATCAGGCGGCGCAGCAGGGTCTCGGCCATGGGCGCCATGGCGTACACGCACATGCGCAGGCTCGACAGGTCGCGCCCCGGGCGCGAGGGATGATCGAGCATGGCCTGGTGCATCAGCGGCAAGCCCACCAGCAAGGTCACCCGTTCACGCTCGATGGCGTCGAGCATGGCGGCGGGTTCGAAAGCGCGCATCACAATCACCGTGCCGCCGCCCGCCAGCACGCCGCACATCAGCGTGTGCTGGGCGCAATGAAAGAGGGGCAGCACGGCAATGTTCACGGCATCGCGCCACACCCCCAACTCAAGCGCGTTGTTCATCGCTGCCATCACCACCGACAAATGGCTTTGCATCACCCCTTTAGGGCGGCCGGTGGTTCCGCTGGTGTACATGATCTGGGCTACGTCGCGGTCATGAATTTCGACCTCGGACTCAGTGGCAGACTGCGCAGCAATCGCTGCAGCGAAGCTGCAGAAAGCCCCAGCCCCCTCGCCTTCCAGCACCCATCCGCGACCGGGCTGCGCCTCGATGGCTGCACGCAACTCCGGGCGCACCAGCAGAGCGGCATCCACCAGCAGGAAGCGCGCCTCAGAGTGGTCGATGATGTAGCGAACGTCATCCAGCCCCAGGCCGGTGTTGATCGGCACCCAGATTAGGCCGGCGCGATGGATGCCGAACATGGCCACCAGGAACTCAAGCGAGTTATTGCATAGCGTGGTCACGCGGTCACCTCGCACCAAGCCAGCGGCCAGCAAGGCATTGGCGCAGCGGGTCACGCGCTCATCGAGCTCACCGTAGCTCATGCTCTGATCGCCGAGCACGAACGCCGTCTTGGCGCGGTCTCGCGCTGCCGAGCGGCGCAGGAAGTCGCCGATGGCCACGCGGGCAATTGCGCCAGGGGATGGCACATCAGCGATGACGGAGGTTGATGGGCTCATGATCGATGTCTCCTACTTTTTGAATTGTTTGGCCGGTGCCGCCGACCATACTGCCAGGAACAGGCCTGGCCTCTGCTTTACCTCGGCATCCGCTGCAACCTATAACGCAGTCACCAATTCGGGCACCGCTGTGAACAGATCCGCCACCAGCCCATAGTCGGCCACCTGGAAGATCGGCGCTTCGGCGTCCTTGTTGATCGCAACGATCACCTTGCTGTCCTTCATGCCGGCCAGGTGCTGGATGGCGCCCGAGATGCCAACCGCCACGTACAACTGGGGTGCCACGATCTTGCCGGTCTGGCCGACCTGGTAGTCGTTGGGCGCGTAGCCGGCGTCGACGGCGGCGCGCGAGGCGCCGATCGCCGCGCCAAGCTTGTCGGCCAGCGGCTCCAGCACGGCGTGAAACTTGTCGGCCGCGCCCAGTCCGCGTCCGCCCGATACGATGACCGATGCAGCGGCGAGTTCCGGGCGCTCCAGCTTCACCACCTCACGCCCGACCAGGGTGGTCAAGCCGAGATCGCCAGCCGCGTCCAGCGTCTCGACCGCTGCCGTGCCGCCCGCACCGACCGGGTCGAAGGCGGTGGTGCGGATGCTCAGCACCTTGATGGCATCCTTCGATTGCACGCGGGCCAGCGCGTTGCCGGCATAGAACGGGCGCAGGAAGGTGTCGGGCGACTCGATCGCGATCACGTCCGACACCTGGGAGGCGTCCAGCAAGGCCGCCACGCGCGGCAGCACGTTCTTGCCAAAGGCGGTGGCTGGCGCCAGCACATGGGTGTAGCCGACATCGGCGCGCACGCGTGAGCGCACCAGCTCGGCCAGGTTCTCGGCCAGGTGGGCCTCTAGGTGCGCCGCGTCAACGTGCAGCACCTTGCTCACGCCCCCAACCGCCGCCGCAGTCTGGGCCACGGCAGCGCAGTTGCGGCCCGCCACCAGCACATGAATGTCGCCGCCGATGCGCGTGGCGGCGGCAATCGTGTTCAGCGTGGCCGCTTTGAGTACGGCGTTGTCGTGTTCCGCAATGATCAGGGTTGTCATCAGATCACCTTCGCTTCTTCTTTGAGTCGTTTGACGAGTTCGGCCGGGTCGGCCACCTTGATGCCGGCCTTGCGGGTCGGCGGCTCGCTGACGTTCAGGGTCACGGTGCGTGGCGCAATGTCGATGCCGAGCTCGGCCGCCTTGATCACCTCCATCGGCTTTTTCTTGGCCTTCATGATGTTGGGCAGCGTGATGAAGCGCGGCTCGTTCAGGCGCAGGTCGGTCGTGATCACGGCCGGCAGCTTCATGGCCAGGGTTTCCAGGCCACCGTCGATCTCGCGAGTGATGGTGGCCGTGTCGCCGCTGATCTGCACCTTGGAGGCGAAGCTGGCCTGGGCCCAGCCCATCAGCGCGCCAAACATCTGGCCAGTCTGGCCAGCGTCGTCATCAATCGCCTGCTTGCCGAAGATGGCGAACTGCACACCTTCTTTTTGGGCCACATGCTGCATCAGCTTAGCCACCGCGAGCGGTTCGAGCGCGGCGTCAGTTTCAACCAGCACGGCGCGATCAGCGCCGATGGCCATGGCGCTGCGCAGCGTTTCCTGGCAAGCCGCCGGGCCACAGGAAACAACGATCACTTCAGAAGCGACACCGGCCTCCCTGAGGCGCACCGCCTCTTCGCATGCGATCTCGTCGAAAGGGTTCATGGACAACTTCTGGTTCGCGAGATCGACTCCCGAACCGTCGGACTTGACGCGGGCCTTGACGTTGTAGTCCAGCACCCGCTTGACGGCGACCAATATCTTCACTTTATCTCCATGTGACTAAAATAAACAATTGAAAACGGTAAGATGGAAGCCGAATCCGGCCCGTTCAATCACTGCTCACTCCCGATGCGGCCACACGAGGAAACAGCATCGCGTACATGCGCTGCGCCAACGCATCGATGTCCAGACGCCCGCCAGGCCGGTACCACTGCGCCGTCCAGTTGAGGGCACCGAGAACTGTCTGGCGCACCAACACGACATCTGTATCGACCAGGCCCAGCGCCGCAGCCTCGCTGATCGGCGTCATCCACAAGGTCTCGTAGGCGTCGCGCGATGCCATCACCCGGGTCTGGGCGGCCGGCGAAAGGCTGCGCCACTCATAGAGCAGCACGGTCATGGCGTCGAGCCTCGTACCCAGCAAAGCCTTCAGGTGGCTGCGCACCATCGACAGCAGCCGCTCGGGCAAGCGAACTTCGCCAGCCAGCCCGTCGCGCACCGACCGCATGATGTCGCGAACACCCTCCTCCATGATCGCCACCAGCAGATCCTCCTTGGTCGCGAAATGGTAGAAGAGCGAGCCTGAAGTCATGCCCATGGCTTGGGCAATCTCGCGCACCGAAGTGCGCTCAAAACCCTGGCGCCGGAACCGGCTCGCCGCGGCCGCCAGGATCGCATCTCTGCGCGAGAGTGGGTTGTCTTGCTCCTTTGCCATGCCGTATACTATATCATCTAACAAGCGTTTGGTCGATTGGTTTGTCTATCGTGCGTTGGGTGCTTCCGGCGCTTTCCCACGTGGACGAGCAACTCTTCGAGACCGTCGGCCATGCCAGTGCCAATGCCAATCGAACTTCATGGACAGACCCATGCTCAACCGCACCCTCTTCGGTGAAGAACACGAACTCTTCCGGGACCAGGCACGTCGCTTTCTGGAAGAAGAAGTCATACCTCATCACGCCGGCTGGGAAAACGATGGCATCGTGCCGCGCGCCGTCTGGCGCAAGGCCGGCGCCGCCGGCCTGCTGTGCCCCGCCATACCCGAGCAATACGGCGGCGGTGGCGGTACGCGCCTGCACAGTGCTGTGCTCATTGAAGAAGTCTCGCGCGCCGGCACCAGCGGCATTGGCTTCGGCCTGCACTCCGACATCGTGGCACCCTACATCCTGGCCTACGGCACCGAGGCGCAAAAGCGCAACTGGCTGCCGAAGATGGCCACCGGCGAAGTGATTGGCGCCATCGCCATGACTGAGCCGGGCGCGGGCAGCGACCTGCAAAGCGTGCGCACCAGTGCGGTCCGTGACGGCGACGAACTTGTGATCAATGGTCAAAAGACCTTTATCACCAACGGCCAGAACGCCGACGTGGTGATCGTTGTCGCCAAGACCGACCCGACGCAAGGCGCCAAGGGAACCTCGCTGGTGCTGGTCGAGACCAATCGCCCCGGCTTCACGCGCGGGCGCAATCTCGAAAAAATCGGCATGAAGGCGCAGGACACCTCGGAACTCTTCTTCGAAGACGTGCGCGTGCCGGCCAGCAACATCCTCGGCGGCGATGGCAAGGGCTTTTTCCTGCTGATGCAGGAACTGGCCTGGGAGCGCATGCAGATCGCCATCGGCGCGGTGGCGGGCGCCGAGGCCGCGCTCGAATGGACCCTGGCCTACACCAAGGATCGCAAGGCCTTCGGCCAGCGCGTGATCGATTTCCAGCACAACCGCTTCAAGCTCGCCGAAATGAAAACCGAGGTGCAGATCGCACAGGTCTTTGTCGACCGTCTGCTCGGCCTGCTGATGGACGGTCAACTTGATGACGCCACCGCCGCGATGGCCAAGTACTGGACCACCGACCTGCACTGCAAGGTGATCGACCAATGCCTGCAGATGTTCGGCGGCTTCGGCTACATGTGGGAGTACCCGATTGCCCGCGCCTATGCGGATGCGCGCGTCGCGCGCATCTACGGTGGCGCCAACGAAATCATGAAGGAAATCATCAGCCGCACGCTGTAGCAACTGCTGCCAGCCGCCTGCCGCTCTTCCGCCCTCTTGCCTATCGCATCCCCAGATTCAGAAAGAAGGAAACCCAACATGACCGAAGCATTCATTTTCGACGCCGTGCGCACGCCGCGCGGCAAGGGCCGCAGCGCGGGTGCGCTGCACGGCACCACGCCCATCAGTTTGGCCATTACCGCGCTGCAGGCACTACGCGACCGCAACACCCTGGACACCGCCTTCGTGGACGACATCATCCTCGGCTGCGTCGAACCCGCCGGTGAGCAAGGCGCCAACATCGCGCGCGTTGCGGCCATTGCCGCCGGGTACCACGAAAGCGCTGCCGGCGTGCAGGTCAATCGCTTTTGCGCCTCGGGCCTGGAGGCCTGCAACATGGCCGCCGCCAAGGTGATGTCGGGTCAGTCGCCACTGGTCATCGGCGGCGGCGTGGAGAGCATGAGCCGTGTGCCCATGGGCACCAGCGGCGGTGCCTGGGCGATTGACCCAGCGGTGGCGATTCCGACCTATTTCGTGCCGCAGGGCATTTCGGCCGATCTGATTGCCACGCTTTACGGCCACAGCCGCAGCGACGTCGACAGCTACGCGGTCGAAAGCCAGCGCCGCGCCGCACTCGCCTGGGCCGAGAGCCGCTTCGCCAATTCGATCGTTCCCGTGAAGGATGTGAACGGTTGCATCGTGCTTGAGCGCGACGAACACATGCGCGCCGAAACCACGCTGGAGTCGCTGGCCAAGCTGGAGCCTGCTTTCAAGGTGCAGGGCGAGAAATACGGCTTCGACGCGGTGGCCATTCAGCGTTATCCCGAGATCGAGCGCTTGGTGCACGTGCACCATGCCGGCAACTCATCGGGCATTGTTGACGGCGCGGCTGCGGTGCTGGTCGGCAACGCCGAAGTCGGCAAACGGCTGGGCCTGAAAGCCCGTGCCCGCATCCGCTCGTTCGCCTCCATCGGCAGCGAGCCCACCATCATGCTGACCGGCCCCTCCTATTCGGCGGAAAAGGCGCTCAAGCTCGCTGGCATGAAGGCCAGCGACATCGACCTCTATGAACTGAACGAAGCCTTCGCCTCAGTCGTGCTGCGTTTCATGGAAGTGATGAAAGTCACGCACGACAAGATGAACGTCAACGGCGGGGCGATTGCGATGGGGCACCCCCTGGGCGCGACTGGCGCGATGATTCTGGGCACCCTGCTCGACGAACTCGAGCGGCGCAACCTGTCGACCGGCCTGGTCACGCTGTGCGTGGGCGCCGGCATGGGCACAGCCACCATCATCGAGCGCGTCTGAAGCCTCGGCACGACGTGAACCTCATCACAGACCTGGATCACCAACATGACGATTGACTACAAGCTTGATGCCGATGGCATCGCCACCATCACCTGGGCCATGCAGGACGTGCCCATGAACGTCCTCAACGAGCAATCCATTCCTGCCTTCTCCGACGCCGTGCGCAGGGCCGTCGCGGACGCTGCCGTCAAGGGCGTGATCGTCACCTCTTCCAAGCCCGAGTTCATCGCCGGTGCCGACCTCAACATGATGCTCGCCATCACGGACGTTGCCGAAATGATGGACTTCGTCACCCAGTTGCACGCCCTGATGCGCGGCATTGAGAAAAGCGGCAAGCCCTTCGTCGCGGCCCTCAACGGCACCACGCTGGGCGGCGGCTACGAGGTCGCGCTGGCCTGCCACCGACGCATCGCCGCCGACAACCCCAAGGCCCAGATCGGCCTGCCCGAGGTGGGCCTTGGCCTGCTGCCCGGCGGCGGCGGCACGCAGCGTCTGCCGCGCATGATCGGTGTGCGCAACGCGCTGCCCTTCCTGCTCGAAGGCAAAAAGCTCGCCCCGCAAAAAGCCCTGGAAGCGGGTCTGGTCGATGAAGTCGTGCCGGCCGACCAACTGCTGGCCCGCGCCAGGCAGTGGCTGCTGACTGACGGTGCCGCTGCCGCTGTTCAGCCCTGGGACCGCAAGGGTTTCAAGCTGCCGGGCGGCGCCGTGCAAAGCCCCATGGGCTACGACACTTTGACCGCTGGCAACGCCATGCTGCGCGCCAAGACCTTTGGCAACTATCCCGCACCTGAGGCGATCTTGAACTGCGTCTACAACGGCTGCCAGATCGACATCGACACCGGCTGCAAGGTCGAGATGCGCGAGTTCGTCAAGCTGACGACCGGCAAAGAGGCCAAGAACATGATCCGCTCGCTGTTCTTTGGCATCCCCGCCGCCAGCAAGCTGGCCTCCCGGCCCAAGGGCGTGCCTCAGGCCAGCTACCGCAAGGTCGGCATTCTGGGGGCTGGCATGATGGGCGCGGGCATTGCCTTCGCCGCCGCCGAGGTCGGCATGGAAGTGGTGCTGCTCGACAGCAGCACCGACAGCGCGGCCAAGGGCAAGGCCTACAGCGAGAACCTGTGGAACAAGCGCGTGGCCGCCAAGCGCATGACCGAGGCCGAGTGCACTGACAAGCTCACCCTGATCAAGCCGACCACCGACTTCGCCGACCTGACAGGCTGTGACATTGTGGTCGAAGCGGTGTTTGAAGACCGCGCCATCAAGGCCGACGTGACGCGCAAGGCCGAGGCGGTGATCGCCCCCGGCGCCCTCTTCGCCTCCAACACCAGCACCCTGCCCATCAGCGGGCTGGCCGAGGCGTCCGCACGTCCGGCCAACTTCATCGGCCTGCATTTTTTCTCGCCAGTCGACAAGATGCCGCTGGTGGAGATCATTCGCGGCCAGGCCACCAGTGACGAATGCCTGGCCCGTGCCATGGACTTCGTCAAGGCGATCCGCAAGACGCCCATCGTCGTCAATGACAGCCGCGGCTTCTACACCAGCCGGGTGTTCTCGACCTACGTCGGCGAAGGCCTGGCGCTGCTGGCCGAAGGCGTGAAGCCGGCGCTGATCGACAACGCCGGGCGCATGGCCGGCATGCCGGTGGGGCCGCTGGCGCTGGCCGACGAAGTCTCGCTCGAATTGATGGCGCGCATCCGGAAACAGACCGCCACCGACCTCGGCAAGGCCTACCAGCGCAGCGCCATCGACGACGTCTGCGACCGCATGGTGGACCAGCTGGGACGACTGGGTAAAAAAACCGGCAAAGGTTTCTACGACTACCCACAAGATGGCCAGAAACAACTGTGGGCAGGCCTGGCGCAGGCGTTCCCGCTGGCGGCCACGCAACCCACGGTCGAAGAGGTCAAGCAGCGCCTGATGTTCATCCAGTCCGTCGAAACGGCACGCTGCCTCGAAGAAAAAGTTCTGCTGGCACCAATCGATGCCGATGTCGGCGCGATCCTGGGCTGGGGCTTCCCAGCCTACCTGGGTGGCCCGATCGGCCAGATCCACAGCCAGGGGGCGTCCGCCTTTGTCAAAGTCTGCGAGAGCCTGGCAGAGCGGCACGGTGCGCGCTTCGCGCCGCCGCAGTTGCTGCGCCGCATGGCCGCCCAGGGTGAGCGTTTTTACGACCTGTAAGCAGGCCTGTGACCCCATTCGTTCACTGCGACCTTTCAGCGAGAACCGCCCATGCCCGCCATTCAAAGTCAAGTCGACCCGCAGTCAGAGAGCTTCCAGCGCGAGCGCGCACAGATGCTCGCGCTGATCGACAGTTTCCGCACGCTCGAAGACCGTGTGCGCAACACGTCGAACAGCCAAGAAGCCAAGTTCCGCGCCCGCAAACAGCTGCTGCCGCGTGAGCGCATCGCGCTGCTGCTCGACCGCGGCTCGTCGTGGCTGGAGTTTTCGACCCTGGCCGGCTTCAGGATGCACGACGACGACGGCGAGAAGAACGTGCTGGGGGGCGGGATCATCTGCGGCATCGGGGTGGTGTCGGGCATCCGTTGCGTGGTGATCGCATCCGACAGCGCGATCAAGGGCGGCACCATCACACCGATGGGCATGAAGAAGAGCCTTCGCGCCGAAGCCATCGCACTGGAGAACAAACTGCCAGTGGTGCGACTGGTCGAGTCCGGCGGCGCCAACCTGATGCATGTGGGCGAGGTGTTCATTGAAGGCGGCCGCGGCTTCGCCAACCAGGCGCGGCTATCGGCCAGGGGCATTCCACAGGTCTGCGTGATGCACGGCCACTCAACTGCCGGCGGCGCCTACCTTCCGGGCATGTCCGACTATGTGATCATGGTGCGCGGCCGTGCAAAGGCTTTCCTGGCCGGCCCACCCTTGCTAAAAGCCGCCACCGGCGAGATCGCCACCGACGAAGAGCTGGGCGGCGCCGAGATGCACTGTTCGATGTCGGGCGTGGCCGAGTACCTGGCCGAGGACGATGCGGACGGCATCCGCATCGCACGCGACATCTTGGCGCGGCTGCAGTGGAACGACCGCTTGCCGATGCGCGCGGTGAAGACCTGGAAAGAGCCGCGTTATCCGTTCGAGCAACTGGCGGGCGTGGTGCCGGTTGACTTTCGCCAGCCCTACGACATGCGCGAAGTGCTGGCGCGGGTGATCGACGACTCCGACTTCCTCGAATTCAAATCGTTGTACGGCTCCAGTACCGTGTGCGGCCATGGTGCCATCGAGGGATACCCTTGCGGCTTCATCGGCAACAACGGGCCCATTGATCCGCAAGGCGCCACCAAGGCGACCCAGTTCATCCAGTTGTGCTGCCAGTCGGGCACCCCGATCGTCTATCTGCAGAACACCACCGGCTTCATGGTCGGCAAGGATGTGGAGCAGGTCGGCATGATCAAGCATGGCGCCAAGATGATCCAGGCCGTGGCCAATGCCACCGTGCCGCAAATCACCGTGATGACAGGTGCCTCCTTCGGTGCCGGCAACTACGGCATGTGTGGCCGCGCCTACGATCCGCGCTTCGTGTTCGCCTGGCCCAACGCGCGGGTGGCTGTGATGGGCGGCGAGCAGGCCGCCACCGTGATGCGCATCGTCACCGAAGAAAAATTTGCCCGCACCGGCAAGGAGCCACCCGCCGAAACCATGGCCACCATGAAAAGCGAGATCCTGGCACGTTTTGACCTCGAATCGCATTCGCTGTTTGCCACCGCGCGCCTGTGGGACGACGGCATCATCGACCCGCGCGACACCCGCCGCGCGCTCGCCACCACCCTGGCGGTGTGTCGGGAAGCCGGGTTGCGGCCCTTGCTTTCGAACACCTTTGGCGTGGCACGGATGTGAGAACCCTGATGAACTTCACCAAAATCCTGATTGCCAACCGCGGCGAGATCGCCTGCCGGATCATCCGCACTGCCCAGGCGCTGGGCTACCGCACGGTGGCCGTTTACAGCGAAGCAGATGCCCAAGCGCTGCATGTTGCCCTGGCCGACGAGGCAGTGTGCATCGGCCCGGCGCCGGTACGGGAGAGCTACCTCAACGTTGCGGCGCTGCTGGCGGCGGCGCGCAGCACCGGTGCCGACGCGGTACACCCCGGCTACGGCTTCCTGTCCGAGAACGACGGCTTTGCGCAAGCTTGCCTGGACGCCGGGCTGGTGTTCATCGGCCCGGACCCGCAGGCCATCCTGAAAATGGGCAACAAGGCCGGCGCCAAACGCCTGATGCTGGCGGCGGGCGTGCCCTGCGTGCCGGGCTATCAGGGCACCGACCAGTCCGATGCCACGCTGCTCACGAAGGCTGCCGAGATCGGTTTCCCGATCATGGTCAAGGCGGCGGCGGGCGGTGGCGGGCGAGGCATGCGACTGGTCGAACACCCGCAAGACCTCGCGGTCGCCCTGGCCAGCGCCCGCTCGGAAGCAGGCAACGCCTTCGGCAGCGAAGAGCTCATCCTGGAGCGCGCGGTGATTGAGCCGCGCCATGTCGAAATCCAGGTCTTCGGCGACCAGCACGGCCACATCATCCACCTGGGCGAACGCGACTGCTCGATCCAGCGCCGGCACCAGAAGGTGTTCGAGGAAGCGCCCTCCCCGGCGGTCACGCCCCAGCTGCGCGAGCAAATGGGCGCGGCGGCGGTGGCGGCTGCGCGCACCGTGAACTACGTCGGCGCCGGCACGGTGGAGTTTCTGCTCGACAGCGAAGGGCGCTTCTACTTTCTGGAGATGAACACGCGGCTGCAGGTCGAACACCCGGTGACCGAGTGCATCACCGGGCTGGACCTGGTGGCCTGGCAGATCGCCGTGGCCCGTGGCGAGCACTTGCCGCTGACGCAGGAGCAAGTGCACTTGAACGGGCACGCCATCGAAGTGCGCCTGTACGCCGAAGATCCGTACAACGGCTTCCTGCCGCAAAGTGGCGATGTTGCGCTCTGGTGCCCGCCCACGGGCGAAGGCGTGCGCGTTGACCACGGCTTGGCATCAGGCCAGACCGTCAGCCCGCACTACGACCCCATGATCGCCAAAATCATTGTGCATGGCGCGACCCGCGACGAAGCCCGACGGCGCCTGATCGGTGCGCTGCAACGCACCCGCCTGCTCGGCCTGCCCCACAACCGTGCCTTCCTCGAAGCCGTGGCCAGCCACCCGGCCTTCGCCGCTGGCGAAACGACCACTGCCTTTATCGCCCAGCACTTCGGCGCTGCGGCGCTGGTGCGGCCCCAGCCCGACTCGCTGGCGCTGGCGCTGGCCGGCACGCTGTGGTTTGAAGCCAGCGCCACGCCGGTCGCAGCCGCGCCCTGGCGCTCCAGCGGACCGGCACGCTGGCCGATGCTGATCGGCGAGGGCGAACACCGCCATGCCGTGCACATCACGGTCACTGGCACCCACAGCTACACGCTCGAAGTGGGCGCGGCGCTGCACCACATCACCCTCAGCGGGCGCGAAGGCGAGTGCCTGCACCTGATCGCCGATGGCGTGCAGCAGCACGCGGCTGCGGTGTTTGCCGGCGGCGTGTTGCACTTGGAGCTGGGTGACCTGAGTGCCAGCTTTGAAGACCTGACCTATGACCCCCCGGCCGCGGCGGCAGGCAGTACGGAGTCACGCGTGCTCGCACCCATGAATGGACGGGTGCTGGCCGTTGACGTCCAACATGGCGACACGGTCACCAAGGGGCAACGCCTGGCGGTGCTCGAAGCCATGAAGATGGAGCATCAACTGCTGGCCCGTCGCGATGGCGTGGTGGACCAGGTAGCTGTGCGCGCTGGCGACCAGGTTGCCACGCGCGCATTGTTGGTGTCACTGGTCGAGCAGCCTGATTGAGGCGCGCACCGCTCGGCACGCGCGACACACGCCACATCCACGGAGAGTAAAACGCATGCCTGCCGAAACCCTGCCTGCCAAGAGTCCCTTCTATACGCCCGAGCATCTGGCGTTCCGCGACGCGATGCGCCGCTTCGTCGCCAGAGAAATCAGTCCGCACGTGGATGCCTGGGACGAAGCCGAGTCCTTTCCTGTCGCGTTGTACCGCAAGGCGGCCGAAATCGGCCTGCTGGGTCTGGGTTTTCCTGAAGCCTTCGGCGGCAACGACGGCGACCTGTTCATGACCATCATCGCCGCGCAGGAACTGGCGCGTTGCGGTGCTGGTGGTGTCCTGGCGAGTCTGCTGTCGCACACCATCGGCTGCCCGCCCATCGTCAACGTGGGCAGCGAGGCGCTGAAGCAGCGCGTCTTGCCGCCGGTGCTGCGGGGCGAGAAGATCAGCGCACTCGGCATCACCGAACCCTCCGGCGGCTCGGACGTGGCCAACCTCAAGACCACGGCGCGCAGGGATGGTGATCACTATGTCGTCAACGGCTCGAAAACGTTCATCACCTCCGGCATGCGCGCCGACTTCTACACCGTGGCGGTGCGCACTGGCGGGCCGGGGCCAGGCGGCGTGTCGCTGCTGCTGATCGAGAAAGGCACGCCCGGCTTTACGCAAACGCCTTTGAGAAAAATGGGCTGGTGGTGCTCCGACACCGCCGCCCTGTATTTCGACCATTGCCGCGTGCCAGTGGAGAACCTGGTGGGGGTGGAAAACCAGGGCTTCAAGGCCATCATGAAGAATTTCAACCGCGAGCGCATCTTTCTCGCCGCCGGCGCCAACGGCTTTGCCCGCGTCTGCCTGGACGAGGCGCTGGCCTGGTCGCGTGAGCGCGAGATGTTCGGCGGCCGCCTGATCGACCAGCAGGTCACCCGCCACAAACTCGCCGACATGGCCATGCGCGTCGAGGCGACCCAGGCCATGCTGGAATTGCTCGCCTGGCGCGTCGAACAGGGCGATACGCCGGTGGGCGAAATCTGCCTGCTGAAGAACCAGGCCACCCAGACCATGGCCTATTGCGCCAGCGAGGCGGTGCAACTGCACGGCGGCGCCGGTTTCATGCGCGGCGTCAAGGTGGAGCGCATTTACCGCGAAGTCAAGGTCAACGCCATCGGTGGCGGCGCCGAAGAGGTGATGCGCGACCTGGCGGCGCGCCAGCTCGGGTTTTACGCCGGAAGCCCTGGATGAAGTCCGCCGCCTCACCCACACAGCAAATGCCGCCTTCGGCGCTGCCCGAGGCCATGCGCCTGGCCTTGTCGGGCGCGCCAGCGCCTGACTGCGCGCACGGCTTCCCCCGTGCCTGGTGGCGTCATCTCGGCGCCAGCGGCCTGCTCGGTGTGGGCTTCGACAGCGACGGCGGGGCGCCCGTCACGGACGCCGTGCAGGTCAGCGCTGTGGCCGGCATCGTCGCCCGGGAATCCGCCAGCCTGGGTCTGGGCATGGCGTGGATGATGCAGCAGATGCTGGGACGCTTCGTGCTGGCGCCGAATCTGCGCAGCGACCGGCATCGTGCGCTGCTGCAATCCATGGCGCTTGGCGACACATTACTGGCACTCGCGATCTCCGAGCCCGGCACCGGCGCACACCCCAAACACCTGAGCTGCCGGGCGGTTCAGGACGGCAGCGACTGGCTCCTTGACGGCCACAAGGCCTTTGTCAGCAACGGCCCGGCCGCCGATGCCGTCATCGTGCTGGCCGTCAGCGGCGAACACGAGGGGCGCAAGCGCTTCGATGCTTTCGTCGTTGAGGTCAACACACCGGGCCTGACCCGCCAAGTGGACGACAAAGTGCGCGGACTGGCGCCGCTCGGCCATTGCGGCATGCAACTTTCCGGCTGCCGGGTGCCGGAAAGCCAGCGCCTGGGCGAGCCTGGACAGGCTTTCGACACCATCGCTCGGCCGCTGCGCGCGATCGAAGACGCCCTGCTGCTGGGCCCCATGCTCGGCGCCATGCAAGCCGAGCTGGATACCTTGGCGCGCTGGTTCCAAAGCGCCGCCCGGCCCCCTGGATTGACCCGGGACCTGGGTGGCTTGCAACTCGAACTCGATGCCCTCTCGCCCGTTGCACGTCATGCCGCCCAGCACCTGGACCAGCACGGACCCAACGAGGCGTTGGCGGCATTCAATCTGGGCGCGCGCCGCCTGCTTGATCGCTGGCAAGGCACCTGTGAATCCTTTGCCGCGGCCCTGGACGACCGTGAACCGACCCTGCTCAACCTGGCGCGCGATCTGCGCCTGGTGCAGGGCATAGCCCGCGGCATCGCCGAATCCCGACAACTTCAAACCGGCGAAAAAATGCTGCTCTCCAAGGAACCCCGTGAAAACACTACACCAACCCCACTTTGACTCCATCGATGGCCTGGCGCAGCGGCTGGCTGCGGTCGACTACATTGCCAGCCGCGAAATCGCCACCTCGGTCTATCTGGGCTTCAATCTGGAAAAGCCGATCCTTGTCGAAGGCCCGGCCGGCGTCGGCAAGACCGAACTGGCCAAGGGCATGGCCGAGATTCTCGACGTGCCCCTGATCCGCATGCAGTGTTACGAAGGCCTGGACGAATCCAAGGCCTTGTACGAGTGGAAATACGGCAAGCAATTGCTCTATACGCAACTCCTCAAGGACAAACTGGGGGAGATGATGCAAGGCGCGGTGGGACTCGCGGCCTCCATCGAGCGGCTGCATGCGCACGACGATCTGTTCTTTTCCGAGCACTTTCTTGAGCCGCGCCCGCTCTATCAGGCCTTGCACCAGGAGCGCGGCTGCGTGCTGTTGGTGGACGAGGTTGACAAGTCCGACCCCGAGTTCGAGGCTTTCCTGCTCGAAGTGCTGTCCGACTTTCAGGTCTCGGTGCCCGAACTCGGCACCATCAAGGCCAAGGTAAAGCCCATCGTTTTTCTCACCAGCAACAACACGCGCGAGATGAGCGACGCGCTCAAGCGCCGCTGCCTGCACTTGCACATTCCATTCCCCGAGGCGAAGCTGGAGCGGCGCATTCTGGAGCGCCGCGTGCCAGGCCTGTCGGAAACACTGAACCGCGAACTGGTCGCTTTCATTCAGGCGGTGCGGCAGATGGACCTGAAAAAGCAGCCCTCGGTCAGCGAGACCATCGACTGGGCCAAAACGCTGCTGCTGCTGCACGCCGAACACTTGAGCCTGGACATGGTGAAGGGCACGCTCAGTGTCTTCCTCAAGTTCGAGCAGGACATCGCCTCGGCCAGCGAGCAACTGCCGGCCCTGCTGCAACAAGCGCGCAAGGATGCGGAGATTCCCCGTGCAAGCCACGCTTGAGGATTTCTTCAAGGCGCTGCGCGGCAGCGACCTCGAGATCAGCCTCAACGCCCAGGTCGATGCGGCGCGCGCCGTGGCGCTGGTCGGCTGGAGCGACCGCACCCTCCTGAAAAGCGCACTGGGCACGACACTGGCGAAAACCACCCCGGATCGCGCCCTGTACGACGAGGCCTTTGACCGCTTCTTCCGTTTCAATTCCTTCGAAAACATGGCCGCGCAAGGCAGTCCGGCCAAGCCCTCCTTCAGGCCCGACACCGACCCCAACGCCAACCCCGCTTCAGACGCCATGGCCGCGCAAGACCTGCCGGACCCAGCCCAAAACAAACAGACCGCAACCGGTTCCGGTGGGCCGGGCGGCTGTCAGGGCAGCGGTGGCCAGGCCTTGTCGCAGTTGTTGCTGTCGGGTGACTCTGCGGCACTGGCAAAGCGCATGCAGGAAGCCGCGCGCGAGGTGGGCCTGACCGACATCTGGTTTTTCACCCAAAAAGGCTACTACACCCAAAAGATCCAGCAGGCCATGGGGCTGGAGCTGCTGGACCGCGAAATCTCTGACGCCAAACGCCAGACGCTGGCGCCCGAGCGTGCCAAAGACCTCGAACGGATGCGCAAGAAATTGTTCGAGGAGGTGCGCAATTTTGTCGAACGCAAACTCGCGCTCTACGGCACGGCACCGACGCGCCAGTTGCACGACGACTTCCTGCAATCGCAAAAGCTCTCCAACATCGAAAAGCGTGATTTCGCGCGCATGCACGTCATCGTCAGCAAAATCGCCAAGCGACTGGCCGATCGCCACTCGCGGCGCAAGAAGAAGCGGGTGCGCGGCCAGCTCGACTTTCGCAAGACCCTGCGCAAAAACGCTGCCTACGATGGCGTAATGTTCGAGACCTTCTGGCGCTCCAAAGTGGTGGACCGGCCACGCGTGGTGGCGATCTGCGACGTCAGCGGCTCGGTGCGCCAGTACGCGCGTTTTTTGTTGCTGTTCCTGCACAGTCTGGGTGAGCAGGTGAGCGACCTGCGCAGCTTCGCTTTCACCAACCACCTGGTCGAGGTGAGCGACACCTTTGAGTCGCTGCCGGTCGAACAGGCGGTCGACAAAGTGATGCAGGCGGTGGGCGGCAGTGGCACCGACTATGGGCAGACGCTGCTCGACATCGAGGCGCAGTTGCTCGAGGACATCGATCGCCGCACCACCGTGCTGATTCTCGGCGACGCGCGCAACAACCGCGGTCAAGCCCAGGCTCAAGTCATGCAACTGCTCTACCAGCGCGCGCGCCGGGTCATCTGGCTCAACCCCGAGCCGGTGTCGTTCTGGGGCCTGGGCGATTCGGAGATGAAGCGCTACGCCCCTTATTGCCACATCGCGCGCGAATGCAATTCCCTCGCACACCTGGAAAGCACGCTCGACGCCTTGCTGCGCACCCACTCTGCCAGCGCGTGAAGCCCAAACCCACATCCTCGCTCAACAGACACTGCCCATGGTCCGCTCCACATTGCAGCTCCACCCCCACAGAGAGCCGGTCACCGCGCACCCGGCCGCCACCCTGCTGCTGCTGCGTGATGGTGCGCTTGGCGTCGAAGTGTTGATGACCCGGCGCTCGCCAAAAGCCAGCTTCTTGCCTGGCGCCTATGTTTTCCCCGGCGGGCGAGTGGACGCTGACGACCACCAGGCGCATACACTGGCACGCGCCCCCAACGCGGGCGGACGCTACCGCACGGCAGCACTGGCTGCACTGAGGGAAACCTTCGAGGAATTGGGCATCCTGCTGGCGGTGCAGGCCGATGACAAGCCCATCACCCGCACCCACCTTCAAGCGCTGGACCGCAGTGAAGCGCTGTACCCGCAACTGCAAAGCCAGGGCTGGTCACTAACGCTCGATCGGGCGCGCATGCTGGCCTGCTGGACCACCGATCGCAGCGTGCCCAAGCGTTTCAACACCGCCTTCTTCGTTGCGCTGATGCCCGACCAGCAGGAGCCGGTGGCCGACGAAATGGAACAGTTCGAGCCCGTCTGGGTCAGGCCCGAGGATGCGCTGACGAAACACCAAGCCGGCAACTTTTTCATGATCTTTCCAACCATCCGCACCCTGCACTGGTTGGCGGATTTCGAGCAAGCCGAGCAGGCCCTGGCGGCCTGTACCGAAGACGTGCCACTGTGGAACTCCTGCCCTCGGGGTGGTCTGGTCAGCGGTCAACTTCAGCGTTTCATGGAGCATGAAGCGCCGTACGGCGAACTCGCGCTGGTCTGCCCGGACGGCCAGCTCGAGCACCCGCTGGACTGGCAACACGAGCGGCCGGTGCCCTTGTTGCGGCACCTGCATCGTCTCACCGCCCCCAACGCCAGCATCATGACCGGCCCCGGCACCAACAGCTACATCCTTGGAGACGCGTCCAGCGGCTACATCGTCATTGATCCGGGCCCCTTGCTGAACGACCATATCGAGCGCCTGCTCGCTTTCACGGCAGGCCAGATCACGGCCATCGTCTGCACCCACTCGCACCCGGACCACTCCCCCGCCGCGCAGCCGCTGGCCCAGGCCTGCGCCCGCCTGGCAGGCCATACTCCGCCGGTGCTGGGCCTGGCTTGCGCCGCCACTGCCCGCTCCACGGCTGTCTTCGCCCCCGACCGAGCTCTGGCCGACGGCGAGCGCCTGATGCTGCACGATGGCGAGCACAAAAGCACCCTGCGCGTGGTCCATACACCAGGGCACGCAGCCAACCACCTCTGCCTCATCCTCGAAGAAGACGGTCTGCTGTTTTCGGGCGACCACATCCTCAGCGGAAGTACCACCATCATCGACCCGCCCGATGGCGACATGAGCGCCTATCTCGATTCGCTGGACCGCCTGGCGCAGATCTGCGAGAAGGACGGTATCGAGTTCATCCTGCCGGCGCACGGTCACGTCATTGGCTGGGCGGCGCAGTCCATTGCGCAGCTAAAGGCGCACCGCCTGCGGCGCGAGGCCAGGGTGCTAGCGGCCATGCGCGCCGTCCCGCAAGGCGGCTTGGACGACTGGCTAACTCTGGCCTATGACGACACCCCCGCAGCGCTCTGGCCACTGGCGCGCCGTTCGTTGGCGGCCCATGTGCAACGCATCGAGCAACTGGCGATGCTTTGAACCCCATACGCTTTTTAGACAGCCCACAGGAGCTCAATATGAATACCAACGCCCCCAACCTTGACCGCATCGCAGCTTGCAAGCAAGGCTGGAACGACAGCCCTTTTCTGAAGGCGCAAGGGCTTGAAGTTGAAGAAACAGCTGTAGGCCGAGCTGTTGTACGACTTCCTAAGGCCCTTCCCACCCAACGCGGCGGCGGCGGTTCGGACACCGTGCTCAATGGCGGCGTCATCTCCTATATGTTCGACGGTGCGCTTGGCTGGGCCATCATCTCCTCGCTGCTGGCCATGCCCGAGGCGTCCGACATTGATCCCTTCGAGCTTCGCCAGTTCACGATCAACCTCGACATCACCTTCCTCAATGCCGCCGTGGGCGATAGCTTCGAAGCACGCGGCAAGGTGGTGCGCATCAGCCGCACGACGGCATTTGCCGAAGGGGAGTTCCTGGATGCCAATGGCACAGTTTGCGCCACCGCCAAGGGTATCTGGCGCGTGTTCTGGCCGCGCAGTATTGCATCCACCCCGCGCTGACCCCGCTCCCCCGAATAACCCGGAGACATCCATGAAAAAAATAACCCTTCGTATTGGCAGCGCCTCGGGCTTCTGGGGCGACTCCGAGTTCGCCGCCGCCCAACTGGTGCAGCGCGGCAACATCGACGTCCTGGTGTTCGACTACTTGGCCGAAATCACCATGTCGCTGCTCAGCCGCGCCAAGGCCAAAGACCCGGCACAGGGCTATGCACCGGATTTCGTGACCACCCTCCAGCCCCTGATGAAGGAACTGAAGTCGCGCGGCATCAAGGTCATTGCCAACGCGGGCGGTGTCAACCCGTCCGCCTGTCGCGCCGCGCTGGTGGCAGCAGCCCAGGCCGAAGGTGTCGATCTGAACATCGCCGCCGTGCTGGGCGACGACCTGATGCCCCAGGTTGAGGCCCTGCGCTCGGCCAACACCCAAGAGATGTTCGCGGGCAGCCCCTTTCCACAAAAAGTCATGAGCGCCAACGCCTATCTGGGCGCCTTCCCGATCGCCGCGGCGCTCGATGCCGGCGCCGACGTCGTGGTCACTGGCCGCTGCGTCGACAGCGCGGTCACACTGGCGCCGCTTATCCATGCCTTTGGCTGGACCGCCGCCGACCACGATCTGCTCGCGCAGGGCAGCCTGGCTGGTCACCTGATCGAGTGCGGCACGCAGGCCACCGGCGGCAACTACACTGACTGGGATTCGGTGCCGGGCTGGGACGACATGGGCTTTCCCATCGCCGAGTGCCGCGCCGACGGCAGCTTCGTCATCACCAAGCCCGAAGGCACTGGCGGGCTGGTCTGCCACTCCACGGTGGGCGAGCAGATGCTCTATGAAATCGGCGACCCGCGCGCCTACATCCTGCCCGATGTGGTGTGCGACTTCACCAGCGTCACGCTGACGCAGATCGGCCCCGACCGCGTCGAGGTCAAGGGCGCGCGCGGCCTCCCGCCGACCGATCAGGCCAAAGTCAGCGTCACCTACGCCGACGGCTTTCGGGCCATGAGCTTGTTCATGATCGGCGGCATCAATGCCGGCGCCAAGGGGCAGCGCGTCGGCGCCGCAATGCTGGCGCGCATGCGGCGACACTATGCACAGCGCGGTTGGCCCGACTTCACCGAAACTTGTGTCGAGGCCATCGGCGCTGAAGACACCTACGGCCCCCACGCTCGGCCCGATGCGCGCGAAGTGATGCTCAAGGTCGGCGTGCGCCACCCGGTCAAGGACGCACTCGAACTGTTTTCGCGCGAAGTGGCGCCGATGGCCCTGATGTCGGCCCCGGCCATCACGGGCTTCACCGGTGGTCGACCCAAGGTGCAACCGGTGGTTCGGCTGTTTTCCTGCCTGATCCCCAAGACCCAGCTGGCCGCGAGCATCGACATGGGCGACAAGACCGTGGCGGCACCGCCATGGCACGGCCAGGCGTTTGATCCGGCGACCCTGCCCCAGGTCGGCGGCCCGCTGCCTGCCGCCGACGCCTATGCGCGCGGCACGCGCATAGTGCCGCTGGTGAAGCTGGCCTGGGGCCGCAGCGGCGACAAGGGCGACGCCGCCAACATCGGCGTCCTGGCGCGTCAACCCGGCTACCTGCCTTTCATCCGCGCCGCCCTGACCGAGCAGGCCGTGGCGGCCTGGTTCGCCCACCTCGTCAAGGGCAGCGTGCAGCGCTTTGACCTGCCCGGCACGCACGCGCTGAACTTTCTGATGCACGAAGCCCTGGGCGGCGGCGGCATCGCTTCGGTTCGCATGGACTCGCAGGGCAAAGCCTTTGCGCAGATGCTGCTCGATTTTCCAGTCCCGATCCCAGCCGACTTGGCACTTTGACAACTTTCGCCCCTGCCCCCAATCCAAGACAGAGAAATACACCATGAACACCTCGGCCACTACCGCGATAGCCAACACGGCTTCCACCGCCTTGAGCGCGCGTATCCGCGACGTGCAGGAAGCCACCCGCGGCGTCACCACCCTGTACCCGCGCAGCTACATCCTCCAGTGCATCAAGGAAGATCGCTTCCCCGACGAGCTGTGGCAAAAGCTCGGCGAGTTCGGCCTGCTCGGCCTGTCCGTCCCGGAAGAGTATGGCGGCTCCGGAGGCGGCGTACTGGAGATCACCGCGCTCAATGAAGCGCTGGCTTTGGCCGGCGTGCCCACGCTGTTCCTGGTCGTCACAGGGCTGGGCCGGGTACCGATCATGCGCCACGGCACACCCGAGCAGATCAGGAAATACGTCACGCCGACTTGCACCGGCGAGAAGAAGTTGTGTTTTGCCATCACCGAGCCCAATGCCGGCACCAACAGCTTTGCCATGACCACACTGGCCACACCGGACGGCGATGGCTGGGTGCTCAATGGCCAGAAGGTCTTCATTTCTGGCGCGCGCGATGCCGACTACATGCTGGTGATCGCTCGCACCACCAAGGCAGGCGAGGTGAAGCATCGCACCGACGGCATCTCGCTGTTCGTGCTTGACATGAAAACGCCCGGAATCCAGCTGACGCAACTCAACATCCAGGTCGAAACCGCCGAGCGCCAGTACATGGTGTTCTTTGACAACGTCAAGCTGCCCGCCGACGCACTGATCGGCGAAGCCGGCAAGGGCGCCAAGCTGATGTTCGAAGGCCTGAACTCGGAGCGCCTGCTGGCCGCTGGAGCCGCAATCGGCTTGGGCGACTATGCGCTGGCCAAGGCGGTAGCCTATTCGAAGGAGCGTAAGCCCTTCGGCAAGCCAATTGGCTCCTACCAGGCACTGCAGCACCGTATGGCGCAGGCCAAGGCGCAGATCGAGGCAGCGCGGCTGATGACCTACAACGCCGCCGAGCGCTTCGACGCCGGCGAGGATGCTGGTGCCCACGCCAACATGGCCAAGCTGCTGGGCTCGCAAGCGGCGGTGGCCGCCGTAGAGGCCGCGCTGCAAACCCACGGCGGCTACGGATTCGACCGCGACTACGACATCATCACGTTGTGGCCCATGGTGCGCCTGCTGGAAATCGCGCCCATCAACAACGAGATGCTGCTCAACTACATCGGCGAACATGTATTGGGCTTGCCTAAGTCATACTGAGCCGATGGCCGTCATCCCCGGTACCGACCACCCAGACCGAGACCGATGTTCGCAATACGGTCGAGGCCTCCGTCCGCCGTTTTCGGGGTCGCCTGAGCTTTCGACCCGACATCATTGGCAGGCCTCGCTACTCGTTTTCGGATGATGTGTGCCGTGCGCTCCCTCCCCACTTTCGAAGCAGCCAAGCGGCCGCGAGGCCGCCCACGCAAGACGCCGCAGGAGCGAAATGAAGGCAATCGCCGCCAAGATGTCGTCAAGGCCGCGGCCAAACTGTTTCGACGCTACGGCTTCAACGGCACGAGCACGCGCGACATCGCCTGCGCCGTCGGCATGCATTCCGGATCACTGTTTTGTCACTTCAAAAGCAAGGATGCGCTATTGCATGAAGTGATTCAGGAAGGCATGCGCAGCGCGATGGCGCGCCAGATGATCGTGCTACTTGCCGAGCATGACGCTGTGACCACGCTGCGGCAATTGATCCGATCGCATTTCGAAACGATTCTGGGACCAAACAGCGACTTCATGCATGTGGTGCTCTACGAGTCGCGCTACCTCAATGCTATGCAACACAAAGTCATCGCGAAGCTGCAAGGTGAATACGAAGCGACATGGACGTCCGTGCTCCAAGAGCTCTCGCTGACTGGCTGCTTGCAGGTCGAGGTTCCGGTTGCGCGCCATTTGATCTTTGGTGTGCTGAACGGGTCAGCGCAGTGGTTCAAGTCTGAAATGGGAATCTCGATTGATGACCTGACCGACGCAGTGGTGGCCCTGTGCATACACGTCCCCCCGGCAAAGCCGGACTTGATGTTGAACGCGCCTTTGGGCGTCAGGCGGTGTATCCGGACGACGCCAACACCGTGGCCGATCTGCCCAGCCAGGCCGAACTCGTGAAGTACAAGAGCCAGGGCATCAACATCATGGCGCCGCCGGTCTTCGCCCTGCTGAGCACCGACACTTCAGAGTGGATCGCGCCCTCGCAGTACGCGCGAAACGCCCGCTCGGCCGGTCTGGACATCATTGCCTGGACCCTGGAGCGCTCGGGTCTGCTGGCCGATGGCGACAACGGCCTGTATTACCAGACGTTCGATTCGGCCATCAAGACCTAAGGCGACATGATGCGTGTGCTCGACGTGCTCGTCCGCGAGGCGGGTGTGATTGGCGTTTTCTCGGACTGGCCAGCCACGACTACGTCCTACGCGAACTACTCCAATCAGCGGTAGTCTTCATTGGCGCCCGGCGTTCTTCTCCATGGCGGAGATACGGCATGACTGTCGGCCGCAACCACCACAACAAGGTGGAGACAAGAAGATCGCGCCATGACACTACCTGAAAGCGAGTCACAGTCGTAGAGCCGAACAGCGCAGAAGGTGTTCCACTTGACGTCGCTGGGTCGCGCTGATCCTGCCGATCATGTGAATGTCGCGAACGGTTCAGCTCAGCTGAAGCAGCGAATTTCGCTTGGTCCTGGGGCCTGTTTGTAAAGCCGCACATAAGAATTGACAACCTACTGATAGGTAGTACAATGGCGCGTTACAAAAATCGTCAATAGAACACTCAATGAAAATCTACGACATCAAAGGCTTTCCAAACCCACTGCGAGTCCGCATCGCTCTGGCAGAAAAGGATGCAACGGACAAGGTTGAATTCGTCCCAGTGGATGTGATGAGCGGCGAGCACCGCTGCGATGCTTTCAAAGCGAAAAATCCGGATGCTACCGTGCCCCTGCTGGAGCTTGACGACGGCACCTGTATCGCCCAGTGCAACGCCATCACTGAATATATCGATGGCGTTTTCGATGGTCCTTCCCTAACCGGCGCAACCCCAAAGGAGCGTGCCCGCATCACGATGATGAATCTGCGGGCAGAAAACGGTTTGATGAACGCGGTCGGCGCCTATTTCCATCACGCTACTCCCGGCCTTGGTCCGGATCTGGAGACCTGGCAATGCGCCGAATGGGGCAACAAGCAGAGGGAAGTTGCTAGCGCTACCATGGCCTATCTGGATAGCGTTCTGTCGGAAAATGAGTTTCTCGCAGGCGACAACTTCTCTATCGCTGACATCACTGCCTTTGCGGGTCTGGCGTTTGCGGATTTCGCCAAGGTTGAAATCCCCGAGTCCCTGGTCAATCTCCATGCTTGGCGTGCAAAGGTTGCAGCCCGTCCTTCGATTGCCGGTTAATGCGCGATCTCCGGGTTGTAGGGGTCAAAGGAGTGGGTTTCATGGAGATCAACGCAGATTTTTCCAAGCGTGTTGTGGTGCATTCGCGCGAGTTGGAATGGCGACCCTCGCCCATGAAGGGGGTAGAGCGGCGCATGCTGGACCGAATTGGGGGCGAAGTTGCCCGCGCCACGACCATCGTGCGGTATGCGCCGGACAGCAAGTTCTCGGCACATACCCATACGGGGGGCGAGGAGTTCATCGTGCTCGATGGAGTGTTTCAAGACGAGCACGGTGATTTTCCTGTCGGCACCTATGTGCGCAACCCCCCAACGACGTCCCATACGCCAGGCTCTGACGAGGGATGCACGATCTTTGTGAAATTATGGCAATTCGACATGGCGGATCGCACACAGTTTCGCAAGGACATGGAAGCCGAACTGGGCACCCCGGTGGATGGCATTGCCAGCGCAATGCTATATGAGGACCATCGTGAGACCGTCAGTTACAGCAGGCTTGAGGCGGGCGCAACTCTGAAGTCTGAGGTGTCCGGCGGGATAGAGCTGCTGGTGATAAACGGCGCTCTCACCGTGGAAGGCGAGATACTGGGAAAGCACACTTGGCTGCGCCTGCCCGAAGGCCAAAGCTTGTCCGCGATGGCGACGGGCGATGGCGCGAAAATCTGGATGAAGACAGGACACCTGCCATTTGCCAAAGCACCCGCTGCTTAGCCATGGCTACGGCAGATTCCCCGGCAGAGCTTACAGCACCACCGCTACCGACCCGCGGGTGTCTATCGTGACGACTGTGTGGCCAACAAAGACGAATCGGTTGTCCTTCGCTGGCGAGGTGTCTTGAGCGATGCTGACCGATACCCTGATCATCGGTGGTGGCCTGTCCGGGCTGGCCTTGGCTGCAAAGCTTGCTGCACAAGGCCGCGATTTCCTTTTGGTCGAGGCGCGTGACCGCTTGGGCGGTCGCATCCTGACCGTGCGCGAGGGTGCCGCTCATTTTGATCTGGGTCCCACGTGGTTTTGGCCAGGACAACCCAGGATCGCAGCGCTCACCGAACGCTTAGGGCTGTCCCGGTTCGATCAGTTCTGTCAGGGCGATGTGATCTTCGAGAATGAGCAGGGCCGTGTTCATCGTGGACGAGGGTATGCCTCAACGCAGGGGGCCTGGCGGCTGGAGGGGGGGTTGGGCGCCTTGATCGCGGCCCTTGAGAATGAGGTTCCGGCGCAACGACGCCGTGTTTCGACAACGATCCGTATGCTAACCCGGGCAGCACCGGGGATCATCGCAACGTCTGAGGATGGCGTGAGCATCCAGGCACGGCGGGTGGTTCTGGCCCTGCCCCCGCGCATGGCCGTAAGAATGTCCTTTACGCCGACGCTGCCAATCGCTGCGTTGACAGAGCTGGAGGGAATCGCAACCTGGATGGCAGGCCATGCCAAGGCCGTGGCTGTCTATGATCGGCCTTTTTGGCTTGAGGCTGGCCTTTCCGGTGATGCCATGAGTCGTCATGGTCCGGTGGTCGAAATCCATGATGCCAGCCCGGCCTCAGGCGGGCCTTATGCCCTTTTCGGGTTCATCGGCGTGCCGCCCAGGGCGCGATCCGACCAACAGGCCCTGCGCCGACAGATACAGGCCCAGTTGATCCGTCTGTTCGGACCAGAAGCCGCCACACCAAGTATTCTGTGTCTCAAGGACTGGGCTTATGACCGCTTGACAGCGACCGAACTGGACGGACAGGCGCCACATGTCAACTCGCAATACGGTTTGCCCCGCGTTCTCAATGGACTTTGGGATGGCGATTTGATCCTTGCCGGGACCGAGGTGGCGCCTAAATTCGGAGGATACCTTGAGGGGGCGCTGGAAGCATCGGAGCTGGCGCTGGCAAACCTAGGACACATAGAAAGGTGAAATGACAACGAACAGAGACACCAGAGTCGCCCTGATGGATTTTGCTGAACACGCAGCCCGGTCACGGGGTTTCGACGGCTTCAGCTATGGCGATATGGCAGAGGCGATCGGCATTCGAAAAGCGTCGATCCACCACCATTTTCCGACCAAGGCCAATCTTTCCGAAGCATTGATCGAGCGATATCAGACCAACCTGCAGCATCGCCTGGCCGAGATCGAAGCAACCCACGCCACCGCCGGTGCACGCCTCAAGGCCCTGATTGCCCTGTACCGAGCAGCCCTGGATGATGGCCGCACCGTTTGTCTGTGCGTTGCCTTTTCAACCAGCCGGGAAAGCTTGTCTGAAGTGGTCATCGCCAAAGTCAGCGCCGTCCGCGCAATGATCCTGCAATGGATCACTGCGACGTTCGAACTCGGCCAAAGGGACGGGTCCATATCGGCAATCCTTGATCCGGCATACGAGGCGCCCGCGACCCTGGCCATGCTGGAAGGTGCCCATCTCGCAGCGCGTACTGAAGAGGACCTTGTTGCGTTTGACGTCGCAACCCGACTGCTGAACGCCCGTTGTCAGTAGCTTTGGTCCAGTTCGTGCGCTTTTATTGGGCTACTCGCCCTCTTCCTTTAATTCTGACGTCTCCCCCGAATTCCGGACTTTTCAAAACTAGAGGCACGGTTGCTTTCCGGCAAGCCCGAAGGGGCGCAAGGAGAAGCAATGAAGAGGTCGAGATTTATCGCCTACATGCACATGGGCCAACGGCACGTCTTCCTCCTGCCCGTCGGGCTGGATGCGCCGCGCGGTCTTGGGCGCCAGCCCCAGCAGCGAGCGAATGGCCGCCGAGGTTTGCGCACGCGCCTTGAGTTCCAGCAGCTGGCCCAGCAAGGTGAGCGAGATGATCACCGCCGCCGCCTCGAAGTACACCGACACGCGCCCCATCGAAACGAACGAATCGGGAAACACCTGGGGCGCCACCGTGGCCACCACGCTGTAGACAAACGCCGAACCCGTGCCCAGGCTGATGAGGATCCACATGTTGGGGCTGCGGTTCAGCACCGACTGTGCGCCCCGCACAAAAAACGGCCAGCCGGCCCACAGCACGATGGGCACGGTGAGCACGAGTTCGATCCAGCTCTGGGTCGCCATCTCGAACCAGCCGAAGCTGTGGCCGAACATCGCCAACACGGCCACCACCACCGTGAGCGGCAGGGTCCACCAGAAGCGGCGCTGGAAATCGAGCAACTCGGGGTTCTCGGCCTCGTCCAGCGCCGGCATGACCGGCTCCAGCGACATGCCGCACTTGGGACAGTTGCCCGGCTGGTCCTGTCGGATCTCCGGATGCATCGGACAGGTGTAGCCCGTGCCTTCCAGCGGAGATGTCACAGGTAGAGAGGCCGGCGCACCCGGGCCTCCAGCGTGACGGTGTTCGTGATGACGATGTGACTCCATGGCATGGCTCCAATCTTCAGGCTGGCTTTGCCAAGCCCGTGGTGGGGTCAACTGCAGCAGCAACCGCCCTTGGGCGCAGCTGGCGGTGGCGGACTGTCGGTTGCCTGACCCGACGGGGCGCCATTTGTGACCACCTCGCTTTCGTAGCGCCTTGCCGCCAATGCAGAAATCAGCTGCGATGGCGCCACGTTCGCCTCAGCTGTGACCCTCACACGGCCAGCTCGCAGATCCACTGCGACGTCTTGCACACCGTCGATTGGAGCCAGGGCCGTCGTGACGCGCTGGACGCAGGCACCGCAGGTCATGCCCTGCACATCGAGATCGATGATGTTCATCGTGATCTCCTTCACTTGCCGGCGGGCGGCATGGTTCCATCCGGCATGCGCTGCATCATCATTTCCATCATGGTCTGCATCAGGTCCATGCGCATCTCCATCATCTGATGGTGCTTGGACATGTCCATGGGCATGTCCTTCATGCCCGCCATTCCCGGCATGCCCGCCTTGCCGTGCATGCTGCCCATCCCCTTCATGCCTTTCATCATGGCCATGCCTTCGTGCATGGTTTTCATGTGCTCGGCCATCAAGGCCTGGCGCTCTGCTGGCGTCTTGGCATTCATCATCTTGTCGCGCATGGCCTGCATGTCTTTCATGTGGTCGTGCATGGCTGACGGCGCCCCAGACGGTGCCACAGCTGCTAGATGCGCAGCGTGTTGATCTGCATTGGCCGCCGACATGGGACCCGCTGCCGGGGCGTTGGGGTTCGCGCAAGCGGTCAGCAAGACGGCGGTCGAAAGCGTGAGGAGGGTGTGGATGGTTTTCATGATGGTGTTCTTGAAGGAATGGGGGAGCCGCCGCAGGCGGCAACAAAGGGGATGCCAGACAGGAGATGGGACGCCATCTGGGTGACCCAGACAGCAAGAGCGCTCTTCGCAATGGGCTGCGAAGCGGTCTACAAGGTCAAACGATGGGGTCGCGCAGCGATGGGCGAAGCCATGTGCGGGGGTCTGGTGGCGTGTACCCGCAGCTGAACTGCGGTGGGTGTGGCCATGGTTGGCGCCCCAGTCCGCGAAAGCACGCCCACCCAACCCGAACTGCCGTCGGCGAGGGGCTGATCGACCTTGGTGATGGCCAGCGGTGCTTCATCACAGAACCTCAAGCATCCCGCATCAACAGGGTCGCTTTGTGCGCGGTGATGGCCTTGTGCAACCGATTCATGGTGTGGTGACACCGTTGAAGAATCGTGACCGCCGTGGTCAGGCTCGCTCAAGAGGCAGGCATTGGCCACCCCGGCGCCCAATGCAAACAGCCACACCGCCAGGATGATCCTGGTGGCATGGCGCAGCGAGCGGCGGTGAATGTGCATCTTGGTCAGACGAACTGTGGAAACAATTCAAGGCTAAACATGTGGGCTCAAGCCGTCTTGATGCAAATCAAGAAAGCTGGCCGGAAGACGGTCCCCGACCAATAAAGTGTGCGGCGGCGCAGCACGATGGTCGGTTCGCCACCGAACAGACTGGAAGGCTGGCACTGGCCACACCGGTGCAGTACTGGCTGGACGCGCGCCTCTACCGCGCGGGCTGGAATGCCGTGCGAGCAGGTGCCGGCAACATGGACCTGTTGGTGGCCCAGGGTACCAGCGCCGGATACGGCCTGAGCGTCTATCTGCTGTTCAAGCACGCGGAGCACGGCACGCCGCACCCGTACTTCGAAGCCGCAGCGGTGATCGTCACACTGGTTCTGCTGGGCAAATGGCTCAAGTCGCGCGCCAAGCGCCATACCACCGCCGTCATCGCGGCGCTCAACACCCTCAAGCCCAAGGTGGCACGCGCACGTATGCCTTATGGCAACGTGGATATTGCGATTTCGCAGGTAAAGATCGGGGGCATCGTGGTGGTGCGCCCGGGAGAGCGTATTCCGGTCGACGGTGTAGTCACCATCGGCTCCAGCCGGGTGGACGAATCGCTGATCACAGGCGAGAGTCTGCCGGTGGCCAAGCACGCGGGCGACAAGGTCACCGGCGGCGCCGTCAATGCCCGGGTACTGCTGCGGGTGGAAACCACTGCGGTGGGCGCGGAGTCCACGCTCTCGCGCATCGTTCGTATGGTCGAGTCGGCGCAGGCCGAGAAAGCGCCGCTACAGCGTAGCGTTGACCGCGTGAGTGCCGTCCTTGTTCCGGTGGTGCTGTTGATCGCGTGTCCGCGTGCCGTGGGCCGTGGACCTTGCGACGTCCACAGGCAGCATGGCCGGCACCGGGGTGGCCGTTCGCCAAGGCATCCTGATCAAGGATGCCGAAACTCTGGAGGTCGCGCACAGTGTCGACACCGTCGCGATCGACAAGGCGAGCACGTTCACCGAAGGCAAGTCGACGTTGGTCACGGCGCTGGCAGCGCCCGATCATGAAGATAGTCTACTGTCCTGGAGCGCCGCTATCCAGGCCGGCAGTGAGTACCCGCTGGCGCGCGCCATATGAACGCCGCCGAAGAAGCTAGTCTAGTGTTGCTCTCCTCTACCAAAGTAAGCGACGTTCCCTGGCGCGGCATGTCGGCCGAGGTGCAGGGTCGTGCATAGGCTCAGCATGCTGGGTAGATAACCAGAAAACGCACACCAGGGCCGTGACCTTACCGTGCCGACCAAGAGGTCATACGGCAAATTCCTTGGTTCGGACGGGCCAAGCCCGGAAGCACGAGCGGTGGCAGAAACGTTCATTCCAAAACCAACCACTTGAAAAAACGTCTTTGACTGCGGAAATTCGTCTACCAACGCCCGTATCCACGGAAAAACATCTACTCAGACGCGGGCGTCGATGTATGCCGCAAAGTGCTCGCCTACGACGGACTCCACCCTGGCAAGTTGCTCATCGGTCAGGCCTTCCGCCAGTTTGCGCTTGCGTTTGGACAGCGTGCCGTTGCCCTGAACGATGACATCGATGAGGGTATTCAGCTGGGACTGGCGCATGTCCAGCCAGGCTTCCAAGTCCTTGACCGTGTTGTCGTGAGCGCGCAGGTAGATCACCTCGGACAGCAGATCCTCTTCAACGCACAGCTTGCAGCATTCCAGGATGAATTCGCACAGATCGGTTGCGTCGAAGTAAGCGTACAGCCACTGCGGCTGTGGTGACTTGACCAGGATCGTTGCGCTATCGCCGTCCAGCATGTATTCCAGCAGATCCGTGCGTGGGCGTGAATAGCTCTTCAACAGCTTCGAGTAGCGCTCAAGCTGGCTCAGCATGCGGGCCGACAAAGGCAGCACGACGCCCCCGGGGGTGAAACCGGCCTGGCGAAGCACGTGGTGGAGCAAGAACCGGTGCAGTCGCCCGTTGCCGTCAAAGAAGGGGTGCACAAACACCAGACCGAACGAGGCGCAAGTGGCCGCGACAACAGGATCGAGCTCGCCGTTGGACGCGGCTGTTGCCAGTGCGGCAACGTCATCCATC
Source organism: Hydrogenophaga sp. FW305-3-2-15-A-LB1 (assembly GCF_058787875.1). Lineage (NCBI taxonomy): Bacteria > Pseudomonadati > Pseudomonadota > Betaproteobacteria > Burkholderiales > Comamonadaceae > Hydrogenophaga > Hydrogenophaga sp. FW305-3-2-15-A-LB1. Next base: position 46,277 of record NZ_JBYTAE010000025.1, read on the forward strand.
ATGGGGTCGACCAGTGCGACGGGCGGTGGAATGAAGTCTGCGATGTTGCGCATACGCCCTGGACGGGACAACCAGTTCTGCTTGGGGCGGTACTGGTACTCCGCTGCGTGGTCGCTGACGATCTGGTTCTGCCAGGCACACAGTTGCTCTTCCGTGAGTGGGCCGGGTTCGCCGGCGGATTCCAGCAGCTTGCGAAACCGGCCCGCGCGATGGCTGTCGGGGATTTCGTTTTCGATGTTGTAGGTCGAGCGAGTCTCGGACAGGTAGAGGTAGTCCACCGCGCGGGCCAGCATCTCGGGTTCGATGCTGCTCATGGCGGTTTTCACCTTCTCAGCAAGTCCCTCCTCCAGCAAGGCTGTAAGCCGAGGCGTTCGACGAACGAGCGGGCTGTACGCGCGACCACCAAGCACGTTGTTGATGATGCCGAACTTGGCGTCCAGCACCTTGGGCCCGCAAACATGGTGCACCGGGTCGAGCAAGAAAATTCGCGGGTTGCCGGCGGGCATGTCGTAGTCCAACTTGTGCTCAGAGAGCCATTCCACGAGGTGGCCAGCCATTCGAGAGTAACGCGAGCTGGGCATGGCATGCAGCCATTCCTGTACGCCGTCACGAGCCTCTTGATGTTCAAAGAGCGCCCCCAGCACCGTCAGGTTCAAGTGCTCTCGCTTGAGCGCAAAGGTGAGTTGGCCCGTATATGCCTCGGGATCGCTCAGGCGCCTCAAAGGCAACTCGATGCGCTCACTGCCGTCTGGGGTGAAGGTATGCCTTTCCAGCGTCTGCTCGGTCGCCACAAAAATCCGCTGCAGAGGCGGCACGCGCAAACCGAAACGTCGGATTAACGACTCGTAACCCAAGTACAGGCGAGGAGTGGGATGCGGCATGGGTTTTGTGTGTTGGAGCGACCAGCAGGACGTTGCAATCGCCAGAACATCTTTGAAACTGGAAAAACATCTACATGTTATCAATCGTTCGGCAAAACGTCTACAGCCGCCGACCAACGTTCCACTGAGAGGCCGCACTTGTGGCGCTCAACAGACCGGCTGCGGTGTCGAGACCAGCACATGGATTGAGCAACTCATGCCATGCGAGAAAAAGGCGCCTCTCCTGCCGCCATAAACTCCACGTACTGCGCGAATGGCGCAGCGTCCTATTTACCCAACCGTGGAGTCACAAAAGAATGGCCACTGCAAAGAAGGCAGCCCCCAAGGCAGCCGCGAAGAAGACCGTCACCAAACAGGTGAGCGTGCTCAAGCCGATCAAGGAAACTTTCAACAAGACCACGCTGGTCGCCCACCTGGTGCAAGCCTCCGGTGCCGAGCCCAAAACGGTCAAGGCCGTGCTCGGCTCACTGGAGGCGGCCATCCTCGCGTCTTTGTCCAAGAAGGGCGCGGGCGAGTTCACTTGGCCAGGCGTCTTCAAAGTCGCTGCCACCCAAGTGCCTGCCAAGAAGGCCCGCAAGGGAATTGACCCATTCACCAAGGTCGAGCGCATGTTTGCCGCCAAGCCCGCATCGGTCAAGGTCAAGGCTCGCTTCTTCAAGAAGGTCAAGGACGCCGCTCTGTAATCGGCGCTGATCTCGTGCAAAGGGGGCTATCGTGCCCTCTTTCTCTTTTCGAGCAGTCTGCGGCCAGCCTCGCCGTGTCCCAAGCTTCGTTTGCGGGCCGTCGCGGACTCAGCCCTTTTCAATTTCCGCCTGGACCAGCTGTACATACATATCCACCAGAGCACTGGCCTGAAGTTGCAACTGCAGGCGTTCGTCGACGTTGTCGGGCTTGTGAAATCGGCCGTAGGCGACCGAACCCTTCATGAAATGGCCCTCCGTGTCACCGCGGGCGCAGAAGCTGCGTCGAAGGCAGTCCAACGCGCTCTCCAGCGCAGCACGGTGGGCACCCTGTTTGAACTGCGCCGCGAACGCGCGAGCGCCCTCCTCCAAGTCGCTGCCGTACTGCAAAACGTGGATGAGATCCCCCACGTCCTTGTTCGCGCCGCGCTGGTCGAACGCGATGGCCTTGAGCACAACAAATGCCAGCTGGTTGGCGTAGTGAATGCGCTCCACGGCAACGCCCTTGCCGTCCAGCAGTTGCGCTTTCACCTCTTTCGTTTCATAGAGGGTTTGCGCAATCGACATGTGAGGGATGGCCATCGCCGAAATCGATTCCGCACCCAGCGAGCGAAGCCGCGCGGGTTCGTCGCCAGTCGCATCGCACAGAAACTCCACGCGCACCGGCACGCCCCGCTCTGTCTTGGCCTCCCACTGCCATGAGGACACACCGCCCTGCTCCCTTTTCATCTTCGAAAACCCACGTTCTTTGAGGCGGGTCGAGATGGGGGTGTAGTCCTCGCCGGCGGCGATCACGGCGAGGTCGATCACCAGATCAAGGTCAGAGGTGCCCGCGTGCGCTGGCACCTCGGGCGGGCTCTCCGGGGTGAGATACCTGGGCACCAGTCCACCGACCAAGCGTACCGTGTCCTTCAGGCTGCCCATGCACCCGAGTACGGTGACCAGCGCCTGTTCACAAGCCTCGGTGACTTCAAGTGAATAGCCCGACGCGCTTTCTGGCTTGGAGTCAGACATCGCGTGCACCTCCAGCGAGAAGTTGCTTCTTCACTTGGCCTGCCAGTTCCCCGCTGCGCCCGCCTGCGTTTGCCAGTTCCAAGTATTGGACAACCGGGCTGGCAAACCATCCCGGTCGATCAGCCAGGTGGAGGCGATGCTGCAGAGCGAAATCTTCGCACTCGTGGAGAGTGACGTTAAAGCCTCTGTCGGCGCGCTTGAGTCCCAGCTGCTCGGCAACAGCCGAGGTCGCCCCTAGCGGCACGATCAAGTCATAGCCGCTGACGGCGGTGAGAAGTTGCGCAATGCTGTTCGCAGCGTACTGTCCAGTGAAGGCCCAGTCATTGTGATGTCCTTCTCCCATACGTTTGGCCAGCATCTCCCCAAGGGAGGCCGGGTTCTGGGTGAAGGCGAACCAGCGGGGCTTGCTGACCTTTCTGCTCCCCCAGTCCTTTGCCCATGTGTCCAGAAGGACCTCTGGATCCGTTAGCTGGCGGCGCACACTGCGCCCGTTTCCTTCGCTCTGGACCATGCCGCGCTTCTCCAACTCGCGCATGAGCACAGAGACCGTATTTGGGCTGGCACCTGACGCCTGCGCGAGGTCGGAGCCTGTGCGCCAGGCGTCCCAGTGCAGCAGCAGGGCGTGCAGCACTTTTTCGCGCTCGGGCGTAAAAAGAGAGCCTACGTCCCGCCAACTGGGCTTCAGGGGGGGGCGGTCGATGAGCAGTTGGCGCGCGCCCAACCGAATGGAGAGGCTGCCGCTGCCGTCGAAGTAGCCGATACCGGCGGACTCCAGCGATTTTCGGGCCCCTTCGCTGAGCGATTCCGCCCAGACCATGACCTGGTTGATGCGCGGGTCAGCGCCAGCGAAGTCAGCGAGTTGCCTTCGCGCCACCTCGATATCCCGCGGAAAGGCGTGTCGCTTGAATTCAACCAGGACATGGTTCTGCTCGCCGTCGATGGTGATCGCCAGACCAAGGTCACCGCGGCGCCCGTCGCGCAGCCTGGGTTCGTGCTCGACCTCCATGCTCTGAACCGGGAATCGTTCACTGAGTGCTGTGCGGAAGTGATCGAGGAGCTTTTCGGTGGCGTGGCGTTCCTGAAGCATGGAGCGACCTCCGTGATGATGTGCTGTACAGCGTATTTATGCGTTCAGAGATATGATACGCTGAAAATGCTCAATACGCTGTACAGCTTATGAATAGCGCCGTAAGCCAGAACGTGAGGAGGAAGCGTTCAAACGCGACTGCTGCCATGCCTCATGCGGGGAGCCGCCTACAACCGCCCAACAATGATCAACTCGCGTCTAACGGCACACCCGAATTCCATAATGCGATCTCCAACACCTGCAGCAGCCGATTGGTCCTTGGTTTAACGAGTCGTTGCGAGCCTCGCTTGCTCAGTAGTCCGATGCCGGAATGGAACAGCGCAACACAGAAGTGCTGGGGATGTTGCGCTGACGCGTAGACCACGCCATCCAGCGCCATCGCTCTGCACTCGACGGCCAGCTCCTGTGTTTGCGTTATTCGTAGCGACTGCAGCACGGGGTAGGGCTCGGCAAGGCCGCGCAGGTCGGCCAAACGCAATGAGCCTGTTGTCACGAACTCAACCAGGCATCTGCGGCGCAGATCAGAAAGGGCTCTGCTCACAGTTTCACGCCTGAGCAACGATTCGTAAAGCGCTGTCTCGGGGCTATCTGCCGAGTAGGCAACAGGCTCGTTTGACAAACAAAATCGACCTTGCATCAAGCCGACGGGGGGCATGGACAAACCATTCATTCGCAGACTACTGGCTCGGGGCCGGATCAGCTGGACGCGGTGCAGTACGCAGGGGGATGGGAGTTCTACAACGGGTGGGTTCAGGTCTTTGAATTTCATGTGCAGGCAAGCTCAATGCCCTTCTGCTGTTGCCAGATCAACGATGCGACGGCCAGGCACGCCCTGCTCCAGGGCGATGCGTGGCGCCAGTCCGTCAAGTGCGTCGTGCGGCGTTTCCAAAAACGACAGCATTTGCCAACCATCGGCGGTGCCCAAGGCTTCAGACAGCGCCTGAATCACCGGGAAGACGTAGGGCTCAAACTGCCATTTCGGAATCTTGAAGCCACGACGCAAATGCGTCACGCCGATGCAGCGGCCACTCTTGATCCAAGCGTTGATCGTCACGCGGGTCGTCCCGCTTAGCTCCGCCGCTTCTTCAGTCGTGATCATGTCCGAGGCAATGATTCGTTGGCGCCGGTACTCGGCACCACGGCGCAACAACACAGTCGTCTGCGCCTCACTGGCGTAGGGGTCGACCGTACTGGAGCGATGTGGGTTGAGAGAGTCAAGGGCAACAGAAAAAGGAGAAGTCAATGTGTTCATGGCGGTCGTGTCTTGAACACCCGTTCAGGGTGCATTGCGCATATCGGGCTTGCTGCTGCCGAAGAACCCAGGCTGCTTGACCTGGCGTTGATGCGAGGCCTGAGAGAGCGGCCGATCGCACGCAGTTGCTCTCGCAATCACAGGTGCACTGCCCTTGGGTGGAATGAGCGCGTTCCACACATCGTCAAGCCACCTACTACAGGTGCGCTGCGCAATCTCGCTGGTGGCACGCACCGCCAGGAACACCTTCATGATGGCTAGGGCGATTTTTGAGGGCTCAAACGATACGACGGCCCCATTGCGGCGAATGATTTGGTAACAGGCAAAGACGCTGGACCTCGCAGGGTGGCCAGATTTCGTGGGTTCGTCCCAAGTCAGCATGTGTGCTCTCCGGTTCACGAGCTGCCTCGTTGCAGCGCGTAAAGGCATTCTCGATCACTTCGATTTGTACGTCAAGTTCGTAAAGTTCGTTAATCTCATCGGCCTATGTGTGCAGCTCGACGACGGTGTGCCAACCACTCCTAGACGCTCGCGATTACAGATTCGGCTATCCGGCACGGGCGGCACGGGCCCAGGATAAAATGGCAATTTAGGAGCCACGGGTGCCCAACTAGCATTAACACAACGCAGTCGGCTATCGCGGGAATTGATCACTCTCGATCTTTTGCGGACACCACGCTCAAGATTGACGTGAAGTACTGGCAACCCCTGAGGCGTACCAATCGAGGAAGCGACGCTGAACACGCTCATGGGTGTTCGCGTCGTTCGCGCGAGGTTCGAAAGGTGCGTAAATATGAACGTACAGTGTGTGCTGACGGGCGTACGACTCACCACCACGAAGATGGTTACGCCGGACATCGCGCCACTCCAGCGCCTGTGGACTTGCAATGAGAGTGCGCACCCATGCCGGATCGACAACCCGACCCACCCAAGAATAGAGGGTGGTCAGTTCGCCTGCGTCCATGCTGCGCAATTCGATGATGAGACGCTCGGTGGCGAGCATGTGGATACCGACGTCGATACGGTGCACGAGACCGACCTCGGGCGTGCATTTGGATATGCGTTTATGCGAGCATTCGGTGGTGAATTTTGGTTCAACGCAATGGGATGGTTTGGTCGCTACGGTTGTCATTTCGTGATCTCCTTTCATCCAAGCTCTCACGAAATCTCTCCACGTCAAGTCCACAAGATCCTCTTTTTGCAGATCCTCTCGCTCAGATGTCGATGACCAAAATGAGATGGACATCGACTCACACTGCACTGCCGCAGGCCCCCTGCCGCCGAGGACCTCAGCCCAGCGGAAGGACCAGGCTCACTGGCTGGTTCTCATCGCTCCAGCGCCGGTCGTAGGCGGTGGTTGTCGTGATGCAGGCGTGCCCCAGGAAGTGCCGCACTTCGTTGAGATCGGCGCGCTCACGCAAAGCGAGCGTGGCGGCTGTGACCCGCAGCGCATGCGCAGAAAACCGCTCCCCCACCACTCCGATCTGCGCCAAGTAGGGCTGCACAATGCGCTGGGCCACAGCGCCCGCAGTGAGTCCAGAAGACTTGAGTGGTGTGTCGGGCTGCCCCTGACGCCGCGACTGATTAGAAGCGTTGGTCTGTAGATTTTGAGGACTCTTCGGCCTGCGCTCGAACGACGCGGTGTACGGCCCAATTTCCAGGGGCGCGCTGGTGCGTCGCCCGGTGCTGCCGCTGTCATTCAATAGTCCACCGTCTTCCTCGATAGGACGACCTTGAGGATTGACATCGCACCCGGCACCGGAGTGACGGCGGACAGCCTTCATCCGAACGAACAGGCGCTCATCGCTTTGAGGCTGTGCGCCCCTCATCGCCAGGTAGCGCTGCACCCTCTCGCGCATGAGGGGTGCAGCGGCAATGAACCGCGTCTTGCCACCCTTACCCAACACTCGCAGGTGCGACACACCCGCGCGCTGACAATCAAAATCCCGCACCCTGAGGGCCACCACCTCGGCGCGGCGCAGACCGCCCAGCAGCATGACGGCCAGGATAGCGCGGTCTCTGAGGCCCTTGAGCGTGTTCGCATCGGGCGCCTCCAGCAGGGCCTGGGCTTGCTCCAGTGAGAGCGCCGGGGTCCTGCCCTCGTGACTCTCCAGGCGTGGCCTGCGCACGCCGCGTGCCGGGTTCGTGGGGATGAGCTGCTCATCGACCAGATGCTCCAGCAGCGAGGACAGGGCCGCGAGCTTGCGCCGCTGCGTGCTCGGCGACAGGCCTTGGGCCTGCAGGTGGTGGCGCCAGGCCAGCACATGGGAGCGCGCGACCTGCAGCAACTCGGACGGGGTTTGCAACCCCGAGAACGCCGCAAAGTCCCGGACGTCGGCGGCGTAAGCGCGCCGGGTGCAGGTGCTGGCGAAGTTGGCCAGCCACTGGGTCTCGATGGTCATGAGACCCAGTTGTGCGAAGCGTGTGGCGCCTGCGGCAAGCTCGGGCCAGCACGGGGGCCTGTGGATGTGAGAGGCAATGGAATCGGAGGTGTGTTCGTGAGAGTGCATTGACGGTGGGTGTCTCCCCTTCCCTGCACGCTGCAGAAAAATCTGGGGGTCCCTGTATCGATAACATGTGTTTTCGATACGTCAAGGGCAGTAGCAGACACGGAACTTAGATATTCAGCTTCACCCTTAACCGCGGCTACGGCTTGCTGACGTGCGGGTCGTGCAGTCATGCCATAGACCAATGGATGAAGAAGTGCGTCAAGCGCAGAGAGCCCAATAGGTACAGGTCTCAAGCACGGCGATAGGCGCAGACCACCTGCTTCTTTTTGCCTACTTGAGCGCTCGGCTCGGCTTGCTTGCTGTCGCCTGCTTGGCCGTCTTATTTGCGGCGGACGTGCGCGCCGACTTGTCCTTCGGCTTGTGATACAGAGCGACCCCCATCGTCCGAACCTTGAAGTTCGTTCCCGAACTTTCGAGCTTGTGGTCCGAGTAGAAGGCCAGCTGGTTTCGCTTGCAATCGAGGCAGGTATGGCTCTTGGAAGTCAGATCGTCGCGCCAGGTGTCAAGCTTTGCGCGAGCGTCTGGCGTAGCTATCAAGTAGAAGATCAGCCCGCCCTGGTTGTGCGCGAAATTCCCCGAGGCGGGCACGTACCGCGTGGTCAGTTGAAGGAAGCCTTCATGGAAGTTACCGTCCTTCTTGGCTTCACCGATCCATGAAAACTCACCCATCTTCACCGACAGGTCGACGTGCCCGCCGGTCTTGCTATCGGCAATGGCTTCGTATCCATGCAGGCGGAGCCCGAAGAGGACCTCGGCGCTGAGGCGGTCTTCGCTGTCCTTCTGCCTGACCTCACGGCCTGCTTGCATTGAGTAGATAAGCTGATCGATGTCGTCGTAGAGTTGGTCAACGAACTCCTCGTAAGACCCTTCCTCACTGATCTTTGCGCGGCGCAAAGATGCCTGGACGGCGCGTTTCGATGAGTAGCGTTCAAAGTCTTGGAGCGATATCGATGTCATCGAGCCGCCTTCTTTTGAAGGCAAGCGCCTGGGGTGAAGCAGACCAGTATTTCCGCCTCACCGATCGGTTCGCCGTACTCCGGATGGAAGACCTCCTCGCCCCGCGAGTAGTGGTTCACCTCGTCATCCGGCAGTTCGAAGAACCCGCCGTTGAACTCGTACATCAGGCAGGTCTTGAGAATCCTAAGCTTTGGATTTGAGAGATACAGCAAAGCCTGCGACACCACGGCTGGATCAGCCTGCTCAGCGAACTGCCGAAGGTCGTCGAAGGTGTAGTGGTCGAGGTGCACTTCGCGTGAGGCGAGCTCCCTCCACATGTGCAGGCACGCGTCCCTGACGCGGGGCTCGTGAGCCCAGTCGTCCTGAATGATCCCGATCACGTTCACCTTTTCCTTCGAGGCAGTCGGCGCAGAACTTGGTCGGCGATGAAGTCGTAGTCTGCACCGTCTAGGCAACCAAGGAACTCGGCGGTGGTGACCGCTCGCAGCTTGCCCGAGTAGATCGCACGGACGCTACCCTTCAATTCGAGGTACAGGTCGCCCTTGGGCGGCTTGGCAGGCCAAGTGATGCCGATCGTGTAGGGGTCAACTTTATCAACATGTTGCTTGCCGCCGACATGGAAGCTGTCCTTGCGAAAGTCTTGGGTCCGCGTGCGATGAATCTGGCCGTGATTGTTCGATGAGGATGCCTTGCTCGTCGCCACGAAGCCAAGCGCCGTCACCCGACCGCAAGCAGCGTCCAGATACATCGGGTTGATGGCCGGATGCAGGTTCATGAGGCCAACGCCGACGGCCCCCTGTCCGATGAACTTCGTAGTGGCGCGGTTAAGTTCGTTCATCACGCGCGCAAAGGCCGTGCTGTTCTTGTCCTCGGTCATGCCCGGTTGGAAGTCGATGCGGAATTCGACAAGATCATTGGTGGTGTCGACAACCACGGTGTCGAAGCACGGAACAAGGCGTGTCTTGACGCCGATCACCTCTTCGTATTCCTCGAAGAGCTTGATCTGTGCAGCGCCCATCTTAGTGATGTCTAGCGGTTCCCGCATCGAGTACGCGCGTGTGCTGAAGAACTGCAGGTACAGCTTGCCGTCGTGCAAATCAGCCGCGAGCAACTTCGGCTCCGAGGTCTTGTACTGCTCAAGGTCGGCTTTGTGGATCGGCGCGTCGAGGATATCGAACGGTCGACGGCGTACCATCGGCCGGAGGTCGTCGACGGCACGCTTCAAGGCCCAATCCAGCACTTGAGCCTTGGAGTTCTCGTTCTGCTCTCGTAGGTCGAAGAAGCTGACGTGTTTGTTGCCCACGTAGGTGTGCCACCGGGCAGCCGTGGAAAGCGACTTGTATGCATTCATCCACATCGCGTCGCTGTATGAGTCTTCGCGGGCATGTGCGAGGGTCTCTTGCCATCCTCGACTCACGTGGATGCCTGTCGCGGAGATGATCGCCTTAGCGGCCGACCACAGCATGCGAGTTTCCATGAGTTCCAGAACAGTCACAACTTGCTCACGCGCGGCACCGTGCTCCTCACCTGGTTTCGACTGCAATATGCTCATGTGTCTCGGGTCATCTTGTAGCTAGAGTGACAGCATGCTATCCGATGACCGTCGATGCAGCCTCTTCGGATAGCAGTTTGGTGTCCGAAGCTCCGCAGCGATTGCGGCCGGTCGATCCAAGGCGTCCAATGGCAACTACCTGCCGCCTACTTGACGACCAGATGCTTAGAAGACAACGGAGCAACGGGGGAAAGCGATCGTTCAAGCGGGTCGACAGCTGGCCGACTGGCGTTCCCGGTTTGAGCTGCTCGTGACCAACAGACAATTTCGACTCTCAGCGCGACTTGATGGCCTCTTCGATCCATGCCGTCAGGTTATTGGCGATCGTCGAATAGGCAGCTTGACTAGTTGCGCCGGCGGGGTCGTACAACTTGACCAAGGTGCTCAATCGAGCGCCGCTCTTTAGCGTCACCTTGTCAAATGGATTGTCCCCAGCGTAACTCGCTTGGCCTTGGGAGTTCAGCAGCTTGTTAACGCGAACCCCCATAACCGCCATGCCTTTGTTCCAAGACCGCGCAATTTCGTGCTGCACCCAAGGGCGCGACGCCGTCTCGGCGCCAACGAGAACAATCGTGCAAGTTCTGCCCGCCAACTGCTGATCAATCCACTTCTCGATCGCTGCATTTCCACCTTTTTTGACGTCCTCCCACTCGTTGTGGGAGACGGGGGTATTTCCCTCGACCGCACCAATGTTGCGCACCTGGCCCGCGCGCCAGACATCGTTGAGGAAGTGGAAGCTGTAGAACACTCGACGCTTGGTTGCGTTCGTCACTTGGATCTCCTCGCCCTTTTTGGTGCTTGCTTGGGCTTCGGCTTTCGCTTTGGGCCAGTTACGTCAATGAACCCTGCCATGTATGTCAGGTAGTCGATGAAATCCCCGCCGGGCGCGCTCAACTCTGGATATTTCTCGCCCAACTCCTTGGCTGCGCCGCCAGTGGAGGTCAGCACCACGACGCCAGCCTTCGGATTCGCGGCACGAAACAGGTCGAACTCGTCGAGGATTCCGTCCTTGCCGCCGATGAACACCCCGGCCTCGAATTCGTTCTTGAACATTTCCTTGCGCATCGACAAGAGGCTTGACGCGCGGTCTGGACCTGCGTCAACGAACGTCACGTTATTGAACAACGCGTTCTCTTCCGGAAACGCGTCGGCGAAGAATCGCGACTGGTACAAGTGGACCGTCTTGGCGTAGTCGATGCCGAGGTTCTCGCACGCGGCCCACATCATCGGTGTGATAGCCGGTTGGCCGCCCCACACGATGCGCTTGTGGCCGAAGACAAGGGTGCACAACGATCGCACCGCCGAATGAATCAGCATCGGGTCAGCCGTGGCGCCCCACGGCAGTTCAGTTTTGCCCGGTATGCCCGCAGACAGAAAGACTTGCTTCATATCAGGGCTCCAACGCGGCAAGTTCCCACGCCGCATGACCCTTGCGCATCAGTCGAGCCGACTTCACCTGGCCGTCCAGCCAGTCCAGGTGTCCCTGCGTTCGTCTGCTCACCCCACTATCATCGAACACCACTCTGCGCGACCCGTCCGCGTCAAGCAGAGAAGCCTCGTGAAGATGTTCCGCCGTTGGAACACCGATCGAGGGATAAATCAGGACCTTGTGTTTGGAGTAGAGCTCTACGACGATCGTGCGCTTCGGGCCAAGCGCAAAGAACCGTCCATCAATCTTCTGTGCTGCAACGATCACCGCGTTGTTCAGCTCGGAACTGCGTAATGCGATGCCCCTACTTCTCGCCTTCTCAATTGCCAAGCCGGCTGTTTCGAGCGTCGCTGCTTTTAGTCGTTTGCCGCCCGCTTCAAAGTCAGCGGCGCTGAACTGCACGGATTCGGCAGCATGGCTTCGTGGGGACTGTTTGACGCCTGGCCACCCTAAACGGAGGGGTACAAGCGACTTCGCCAGTGCGTGTCCAAACTCAAGCTTCGTCCAACGACTGTCGAAGTAGCTCTCTGTATCCAGCATCACTAGCACATCGGAGTCGCTCAGCCGTTGCCAAAGCACTTCCTGAAAGTCGTCGCCGGGCGGCACGCCATGTGTGTCCAAGAACACGTCGAACTTCAGGCTCGACAAATACTCGAAAAGCTGCAGGGCGGCCTCTGTTGATTCGAGACGCTTGTAGCTCAAAAAAATTCTGCGCTGCCGCGGCATCAGCCCCAAAACCTCAAGCGCAACGTTCGCCGCACGGATGAGCGCCTTGTCACTAGGCAGCAGTTCCAGACCATTGATTGCTCGCAAGCACGTGGGAATCATCTTGCTGAACTTCTTGAGGTCGGGAACGATGGGTACTATTGGAGTGCCCTCTCGCATCAGTTTGACTAGCGCTGCCTCGTCCGGGTCCAAACCTTCGGCACCAAAGTACAGCGCAACGGAGGCGTAGTCGTTCTTGGGGTCGTAGGCGGCTGGTGCAACGACTTCAATTTCATTCTTCAGGCCCAGTGGGCTCACCAACTCCTGCAGAGTCACCTTCATCTGCGCTACACGCGCTGCATCCACCGACCCTAGCAATCCGACTTGATAGAGGGCCATGTTCAAGATCTCTCAGAATTAGTGGTTGACGCATTGCGCAGATCTCGCTCGGCGGTGATTACAGGCACAGACAAGATGATCTCCATCGCTTCAGTTTCGGTAGTTTGCCGGTATGGGCCGATCCCAGGTCAATGATGAGAAAAGGTCCCGAGCACTTCATCAACTTCCACGCCTACCTTGTGCAACGGATCCCACTGTTCGCGCCGGAGGAGCGAAGAGCCGTGTCTGCGCCGCGTCGGATGCCAAGGACCTAGTACCCTGCTTGTGTAGCGGCGGCTTCGATCCACCCTTCAATCTTCTCGTGCGGCGTACCCGTCCAGCTATGGACGGAGAAGAACTGGCTGAGAGCTGTGTTTCCCGGCGGGGGGAGCTTGGGCGTGTAGGGCCAGGTCTCGAGTTCCTGCTTACTAAAGTCCGAGGTATAGGTCCACGGGTCGCTTACCGTCTTGCGCTCGATGACCTGGACCGCGCCATCCTTGCGGAAAACACCCAGAAGGTCGAAGGGGTTGTCGCCAGTCGACGCCGTTTTCCCGTTGAAGTCAGGGATAGTATTGATCCTAACCCCGATAAGGCCGCGGGCATCGAAAAGCGCCTGCAAGATCTCGAATCGCACCCACCGACGTGAGGCCGTTTCTGCGCCGATAAGGACGCAGATCACGCTGGTGCCCTGAATCTCCTTGCGCAGGAAGCGCTTGAGCGCCGTAGGGTCCTCATTCTTTGCTTTTTCGAACGCGGACGCGTCGTAAAAGCCAGCCTCGCCGTGGTCCTTAAAGAACTGCGACTTGCGCACGACCTGTGCGCGCTGCACGTCAAGGATGTAGTGAAAACTGAAAAAGGTCTTACGTGCCATAAAAGTTCAGAAAGTATTGACGTAGCAGCCGACGATGTTGTCCATGTTAGGTGCATAAACCAATCCAAAACTACCTTGCCTTGCCGGGCTCCCCTACTTTGGGGATGGTTTTCTCTCAAAACCCGCGGATCTGGCGGTTCACTACGTCCGATCCGATGGCTTGGGCGTCCGAGCAGGGGCATTCTCTCCCGAGAAAACGATACGCTCCGTCTCCATCTACGTCTGGCAAGTGACAGACCGGTCGGTCGGCGGGACCCGTTAATGGACCGCAACCAGTGGCGGCCTTCCCACATGCGGACCTATGCGTGGAAGATGGCCGCGCGCTTAAGGTTCAACGACGCTTTCGGCTCCTGATGAAAGATCGTCTATCGGCCAGACTCATACGCCGCCTCTCATGTTGTCTGTATGGCAGTCCGAGGGCCCCCTCTTCCTCCCGCCCGCTGATGACATGTAGCCGCACCAAATCACGTAGCAGGTAGTTCACCTTCATACGGGGGAATCCCGACCTGGGTGACAGCCTCGCTCCCCAAAAGGACGACATGTCCATGAACTCGAACCAGATCAATCGAATCATCCACCCGAGCCCAAAAATTACGACGCTAATTCCAAGCCAGAAGTTCATGTAGGCAAGGAAGTCATTGGACGCCATAACCTCCAAGATGCTTGGCGCATCGGGAGGCAGGCCGACAACAAGAAGCGAGACGAGAATGGCAAGCGCTCCCACGAAGATGCCTGTGAGTCGGGCATTCTGTTCTGAGTCATACACGCTGGTCCACAGTTCGGCTGGCGCTGTTCCTCTTCCCGACCGGAGCTTTACATGCATTGCCAACAGCTCTTGGGCGTCTCGAGCTACGGCGACGAACTGGCTAGGCTTCTTTCGAAGAGCTCGACTCAAATAGCGGCTTTTTGCCTCGTCAAACTCCTCTCTTGATGTTCGCGCGCCAAGACCATTCGTGGAAATCAATGAGCGTCTTTTGTAGCTCTCAATAATTAGAGAGCTCGCAAGAAACAAAATCTCAAGCGAGAAAACCATGAACGGATAGTGCTCTTCCCGGGCACGGATGGCCACGAACGCATGGGCCATGGATGCCAACCAGAAAACCAAGATAACGGCCCAGATGACCCAATACCAAGAGAGCAAAGGCGGGTAGTGACTGCGGCCTTCAAATGCGCTGAAGTAGCCGTTTGCGATGCGGTTAAGTTCTTCCATACGTAAGCGATCAGTAGAGACTCGCCATTTCGTTTAACCCTCTACGTGCACGGGATCTGTAGCCAGCAGGTGGTTCGTGAAGCTATCCTTCGTCTCGCAACGCCAAGTCGCCCACAGCTTCGCTCCGCTTGGGTTCCCCTTGCCGAGATCCAGCTCCAGGGCCAACCAGTTCCTGGAAGCTTGCACGTACCTGTTCGACCCGGGGAACAACATCATCTCCGCATGCAAGTTGATGTCCAGCGACTGCTTCAGCCGTGCGACCGTATTCAACACATAGAAGAATAGTCGCTCGGACATAGAGACCAGTGAGGGGTGCACGATAGCAGTCGAGGTGAACTGCTGAATGTGCGCCCAGTTCTCCCGCTGGCCAACGTCTGCCTTGTAGGCAGTGCCCCAGGCCGCGACGTGAACATCGCCAGAAACTATCGAAACCCGCAGCTGTTTCTTCCTGGCCGTGTCAAGCAGAGTTTCGATTAACCGTCTGCGTTCGCCCTCGTGGTCGTCATTTGTCCAGTGATCCTTCAGGTCGTCTGCGCTGCTGTCGAGCACATGCTCTGACCCGAAGTTGTCCATGTACGCTTCTGCCAACGACAGCTTGGGGTGTACAACGGGCACCGAAGACATAAACAAGAGGTGTTGACACCCATATCCAGGATGCTTGCGGTCATTCGGAAGTACTTCCTTCAAGCAAGCGTGCAGGGCCTCCCACGTGTGCGGCCCAAGGACTTGATGATGAGAGCGCTCTGTTCGTAGATCAGCAACCACCAGAAAAAGCGGCCCCAATGCGTGCGTGAAGCTGAACCCAGGCTGGTTTTGAAGCAGTGGTAACTTGAGCTTGTCCGCCCTTAGCGCCTTCGCCCAATCAATGCGCTCGAAGAGAGGGTCGTCCGTTCGGACCTGCACGTCAGTGCGCAGCTTGAGCTCAGGCAACATTTCGATTGCGTGCTGCATCTGGAACACCCAGAACGCCCTACGAGCATGAAAGAACAGTCGCTTGAACAGCGGGCTGCGTTGCATCTGGGGACTGTACGAGCCCCAACCATCAAAGATATCGTGGTCGTCCCACATCATGACCGTGGGCATGCTGGCCATAGCAAGCGCAGCGTCCAGGGACCTCTCGTCGGCGCCCCACGCTTGGCGCTCCACAGGCAACCAGCGAGCGCTGTACAGATTGATGTAGTAGTCCTCAATGGCCTTATCTAGTTCATCGCTCACTGCGTAGTCCAGTTGCTTCTCGCGATGTAGACCTATCCAACCTTTGAGCTGCTTCAAGTCTTCCCAGATAGAGTCAAAGTAGATCTGGTCACCTCCCATGAGCAACAAGTGGAATCGCTGATTACCCTTGTCGTTGGTGCGCGCTTCATGCCAAAGCTGCTCTTTGTCGAGCATGTAACCGGCAGGACGAACAGTTTTGTCATGGTTGCACAGAAGGTCCTCCCAGACGGCATTCTCAGATTTGATGAGCTTGCGCAGTGCACTGGGCTCAGAGTAACCATTACACGAAACGTAGGCCATGCGTGGCGCATAGCCTTTCCCGGGCACCGTGAACGACCATGCCTGGGCAGCGCCCTTGACCTTGTACTCAACTCGGCGCTCTTCCTTCTTCTGCTTGCACGACAAGTCATATCGAAGGTACTTCTTTCCCGCATGTTCAAGGAGCACGACGGGCGGCTTGACTTGAATACCGTCGAGGGTCAGTACGGGAGTTTTTGCCTTGCTATCGACGCCGACGAGGGCGGTCACTGCCCAGTCACCCTCGGCACTGGTTCCGCGAAAGGACAACACTGGTCCTAGATACAGCTTGGTCATGGTGCCCCCCTACTCAGCTTGTTTGAATTTTCAGACGGAAGAATACTGCTCTTTGGCAATCGCACTTACGATCCTCGCACGCGCCTTGGCCCTCGCTGCCAGTAGTTCTGCCTCTCCGGCCTGCTCAAGCCATTCGAAAAATCGCTGGGTAGCCATCCTCGTCTGGACTGAGTCCCTGCAGTTGGCCAGGAAGACGAACTGCATCTTCTGTACATTGTCAGCCAAGTAGATGCCAAACGGGCTGCTCACAACCGTCGCATCCGGGAAGCCGAGTAGGTTAGTTGCCTGGGTTTCGGTCACCGATCGGTGACAGGCAATGACATGCAACGGCCCCCCACCCGAACCCAGATCGGGTGCCAAGCGATGGTCGTTCAAATGGGGACGCCCCACCAACTCCCTTGCCGCCGCGACATTCATCGCAGCCGGTACGGCATGGACTTTGATCAGCACTGGGGTGCCAGCGATAGATACGCACAGCGCGCCCTTCTTGGGCTTGTATCCTGCTCGCCCCGTCAGGGACGCACGAACCTCGGCCTCCATGACATTCTTTCGCCCAGCAAAGTCCATGCGACTCCATTCAAGGGACGCGCCGAGGTCGAAGCGACCGACTTTGGAGCCCTCTGCGCCTCGCTTGGTTTGTGCGAGAACGGCGTCGAAGATCGTCCTCTGAACGGCAGCGGAGAGGTCTGAAATCGTGTGAATTTCGCCGCCACGAAAGGGGGAGGCCGCTTCAACAAACGCAGCAAAACGCGCGTTTCTGCCATCTTGGCCTTTGTCTCCGGTCGATGCGCTCTTGGGCAGAGCCAACACTCTGACCTTGCCGGGAGAGTACTTGACTCCCTCGGCGTACTCTGCATGGCAAATGCCGATGTCCTCGCCCGTCTTCGCCCACCCAGCATCGCCGTTGTACAAAACGATGAGGATGTCGCAATCTCGCACTTGCTTCAGACATGCGTCCCAGCTGTCTGCCGAGTGATCAAGCGCTTCTGCATCCTCGTTTATCCAGACCTCAAACGGGGTGGAGCCGAAGAGCTGGGCTGCTGCCGGTTTCACAGACACCTTGTTAAGGTGGAAGATGAAACCGGAGGTGGTTCATGGAGAGAAGAAGGA
>NZ_JBYTAE010000026.1:0-43269 GCF_058787875.1 Hydrogenophaga sp. FW305-3-2-15-A-LB1
CTCCTCCTTTACTTCGCTGCGCCCCTCACCCACCCTTCGCCGACCTCCGTGCGCGCATGCACAGATGTGCATTCAAACACCACCCTGGCTCGGTGATGCCCGGTGCTCTGCGCAGCGGGGTAAAGGAGGAGGCGGCACCAGCCGCCGGGGGACACCCGCGGAGCAGAGTGCCGGGCGTCGCCGGGCCCGCGAGGTCATCGAAAGAGACAAGAAGACATGAAGACAACCCAAACAAGGAGCGATACATGTCACTGACGACATACCGCGAGACAGCCCACACCAACAACTACGAATTCACCAGCGGTGCGGGCTACGTGCTGCCCGAATACGAATTCGTGCCCCCACCCGAACTGAACAGCGAAGCCCGGGTCCGCCACCCCATCGTCATCGTGGGCGGCGGCATCACCGGCCTCACCCTCGCCTGCTCCCTCGCCCGCCTGGGCGTGAAAGCCGTGCTCATCGACGAAGACAACACCGTCGGCGTCAAAGGCGCCTCCTCGCGCGGCATCTGCTACACCCAGAAATCGCTCGAAATCTTCCAGCGCCTGGGCATCTTCGAACGCATCGCCGCCAAAGGCACCCAGTGGAGCGTCGGCCGCACCTTCGCCGGCGACGACGAGGTCTACAACTTCGACCTGCGCCAACAAGGCAACTTCCACCTCTCCAGCCAGCCGCCCTTCATCAACATCCAGCAGTTCTACATCGAAGCCTTCCTCGTCGACCGCGTGCAGGAACTCGGCGCCGTCGAACTGCGCTGGCAGAACCGCCTCACCGCCTTCGAGCAAACCGCCGACGCCGCCACCCTCACCGTGGAAACGCCCGCCGGCAGCTACCGCATCGAAGCCGAACACGTCATCGACGCCACCGGCTCCAACAGCCCGCTGCGCAAATGGCTCAACGTGCCCTTCGACTCGCGCCGGGGCGACGACCGCTGGTGCATCGCCGACGTGCGCTTCACCACCCACCCGCCGGCCGAACGCCACACCTGGATCGAAGCCCCGTTCAACGAGAACCGCGCCGTCTGGCAACACCTCATGGCCGACGACGTCTGGCGCATCGACTACCAGATGGCCCCCAACGCCGACCCCGCCTACGTGAGCCGCGAAGACGTGGTGCGCGAGCGCCTGGCGCGCCAGTTCGGGCCCGACGTGGGCGTGGAGATCGTCTGGGTCGGCCCCTACGCCTACCGCAGCGAGTGCGTGCACGCCATGCGCCATGGGCGCGTCTTCCTCATGGGCGACTCGGCCAAGGTGGTCAGCCCCTTCGGCGCGCGCGGCGGCAACACCGGCGTGGCCGACGCCGACAACCTGGCCTGGAAACTCGCCGCCGTGCTGCGCGGCAAGGCCGACGCGGCCCTGCTGCAGAGCTACCAGGACGAGCGCCTGGAAGCCGCGCAGCAGAACGTGTGCGTGACCAACCGCACCGCGCGCTTCCTGCGCCCGGCCGACGGCAGCGAGCGCCTGTTCCGCCAGGCCGCCATCAGCCTGGCCAAGCAGTACCCGTTCGCGCGCAGCCTCATCAACACCGGGCGCATGGCCGTGGCCAACCCCTACAGCCAGTCCAGCGCGTGCACCTACGCAACCGGCAGCGCCGCCGGCCAGTCGGTGCAGAACGTGCCCTTCCAATGGGCCGACGGCACCCCCGGCCAGGTCAACGACCTGCTGAACTGGGCCCAGGGCGATCTGCTGGTGCTGGTGTTCGGCGACCTCGCGCCCGCCGCGCTGCAGCGCCTGCGCCGACTCTGCCTGGATGCGCCGGTGCGCAGCGTGCAGGTGCTCGGCACCGACGGCGTGCCCGCCCAGGCCCTGGAACACGTGCGCGACCCCAAGGGCCACCTGCAGGGGGCCTGCCATGTGTTCGGCCACGCCTGGGCGCTGGTGCGCCCCGACGGCTACCTCGCCGCCACCGGCGAAACCATCAACGCCCGGCTGGTCACGGCCATCGAGCGTTCCCTCGGCCTGCGCGGAGACAAAACCCCATGAGACAAGACCTGCATTTCCAGGACGCCGACGCGTTCTACGAACAGCTGCTGGACGCCCACGCCGGCCTCAGCCGCGAAGACGCCGAACTGCTCAACGCCCGCCTGATCCTGCTGCTGGCCAACCAGATCGGCGATGCGAAGGTGCTGAAAGCCTGCATCGAAGCAGCGAAGAGAACGCCTAGCTAAAATCAGGGTCTTCCCCCTGCTCTCCCAGACGGCATCCTGCGGGATGCCGTTTCCATTTTTGGCGCGCCCATGACCGACACCCTGAACCAGCCTGGCCTGCAATCCCTGGCCAAATCGTTCGAACCCGCTCCGCTCGAAGCCCGCTGGGGCCCCGAGTGGGAACAGCGCGGCTACGGCGCCGCCGGCTTCCGGGGCACGGGAGTACCGGAGGCCGGCGCGCCTTCGTTCGCGATCCAGCTGCCGCCGCCGAACGTGACCGGCACCCTGCACATGGGCCACGCGTTCAACCAGACCATCATGGACAGCCTCACGCGCTACCACCGCATGGCGGGCGCGAACACGGTCTGGGTGCCCGGCACCGACCACGCCGGCATCGCCACCCAGATCGTGGTGGAGCGCCAGCTGCAGGCCCAGGGCATCAGCCGCCACGACATGGGCCCGACCCCGGCCGAGGCGCGCAAGAACTTCGTCGCCAAGGTCTGGGAGTGGAAGGAACAGAGCGGCAACACCATCACCACGCAGATGCGCCGCATGGGCGACAGCGTGGACTGGGGCCGCGAGTACTTCACCATGGACGACAAGCTCAGCACGGTCGTCACCGAAACCTTCGTGCGCCTGTACGAACAGGGCCTGATCTACCGCGGCAAGCGCCTGGTGAACTGGGACCCGGTGCTCAAGACCGCCGTCTCCGACCTGGAGGTGGAGAGCGAGGAGGAAGACGGCTTCCTCTGGCACATCGCCTACCCGCTGAGCGACGGCAGCGGTTCGCTCACCGTGGCCACCACCCGCCCCGAGACCATGCTCGGCGACGTGGCCGTGATGGTGCACCCGGAAGACGAGCGCTACACCGCCCTGATCGGCAAGACGGTGAAGCTGCCGCTGTGCGACCGCGAGATCCCGGTGATCGCCGACGCCTACGTGGACCGCGAGTTCGGCACCGGCGTGGTCAAGGTCACGCCCGCGCACGACAACAATGACTACGCCGTCGGCCAGCGCCACGGCCTGCCCCTGATCGGCGTGCTCACGCTGGACGCGGCCATCAACGAGAACGCCCCGGCCAAGTACCGTGGCATGGACCGCTTCGTGGCCCGCAAGGCCGTGGTGGCCGACCTGGAAGCCGCCGGCCTGCTGGTGGAAACCAAGAAGCACAAGCTCATGGTGCCGCGCTGCGCGCGCACCGGCCAGGTGATCGAGCCCATGCTGACGGACCAGTGGTTCGTCGCCATGTCCAAGGTGAGCGAATCCGATCCCACCGGCAAGAGCATCGCGCAGAAGGCGATCGACGCCGTCGCCTCGGGCGAGGTCAGCTTCGTGCCGGAGAACTGGGTCAACACCTACAACCAGTGGATGAACAACATCCAGGACTGGTGCATCAGCCGCCAGCTCTGGTGGGGCCACCAGATTCCGGCCTGGTACGACGAGGCCGGCAACGTGATCGTGGCGCGCAACGAAGCCGAGGCACAGGCCAAGGCGCCGGGCCGCACGCTCACGCGCGACCCGGACGTGCTCGACACCTGGTACTCCTCGGCCCTGGTGCCTTTCAGCACCATGGGCTGGCCGAACCAGAAGGACGGCGCGACCGAAGACTACAACCTCTACCTGCCCAGCACCGTGCTGGTGACGGGCTACGACATCATCTTCTTCTGGGTCGCCCGGATGATCATGATGACCACGCACTTCACCGGCCGCGTGCCGTTCAAGCACGTCTACATCCACGGCCTGGTGCGCGACGCGCAGGGCCAGAAGATGAGCAAGAGCGAAGGCAACGTGCTCGACCCGGTGGACCTGATCGACGGCGTCGCGCTTGCGCCTCTGCTCGAGAAACGCACCACCGGCCTGCGCAAGCCCGAGACCGCGCCCAAGGTGCGCAAGCAGACCGAGAAGGAATTCCCCGACGGCATTCCCGCCTACGGCGCGGACGCGTTGCGCTTCACCTTCGCGGCGCTGGCCTCGCTGGGCCGCAGCATCAACTTCGACAGCAAGCGCTGCGAGGGCTACCGCAACTTCTGCAACAAGCTCTGGAACGCCACGCGCTTCACGCTGATGAACTGCGAAGGCCACGACTGCGGCCTGCAGGAACACACCAAGGCCGAATGCGCCGTGGGCCAGCCCTTCCACGGCTACCTGAGCTTCAGCCAGGCCGACCGCTGGATCAGCTCGGTGCTGCAGAAGGTCGAGGCCGAGGTGGCCAAGGGCTTCGCCGAGTACCGGCTCGACAACGTCGCCAACGCGATCTACGACTTCGTCTGGAACGAGTTCTGCGACTGGTACCTGGAGATCGCCAAGGTGCAGATCCAGACCGGCGATGCCTCGCAGCAGCGCGCCACGCGGCGCACGCTGATCCGCACGCTCGAAGCCATCCTGCGCCTGGCGCACCCGATCATCCCCTTCATCACCGAAGAACTTTGGCAGAAGGTCGCGCCCGTGGCCGGCCTGCCCGGCGCGTCGGTGAGCATCGCGCGCTACCCCGAGAGCCAGCCGGCCAAGATCGACGAGGCCGCCATCGCGCACGTGGTCAAGCTCAAGGCCCTGGTCGACGCCTGCCGCACGCTGCGCGGCGAGATGAACGTGTCACCCGCCACGCGCCTGCCGCTCTACGTGCTGGGCGATACCGCCTTCATGCAGGCCGCCGGCCCGGTGCTGCAGGCCCTGGCCAAGCTCAACGAGGTGCGCGTGTTCGAAGACGAGGCCGCCTGGGCCGCCGCCGCGCAGGCCGCGCCCGTGGCCGTGGTGGGCGAGGCGCGCATGTGCCTGTTCATGGAGATCGACGTCGCCGCCGAGAAGGCCCGCCTGGGCAAGGAAGCGGCCCGCCTGGAAGGCGAGATCACCAAGGCCACGGCCAAGCTGTCGAACGAAGCCTTCGTGGCCAAGGCACCGCCGGCCGTGATCGAGCAGGAGAAGAAACGCGTGGGCGACTTCAGCGCCACGCTGGACAAGGTGCGCGAGCAACTGGCCCGTTTGGGCGCCTGAGGTATCGGGTCAAGAGGCACCGCGGAACCGGCTTTGCCGGGCCGCTGGTGCCGCCCCCTGCCAGGGGGACGCGCGAAGCGCGGCGGGGGGTCAACCCCGATGCATCGCGATCGAACTCCACTGCGACGGTGACACCGCCTGCGGATCGCTCGTCGTGTCCTGGTAGTCGACGTTGTCGAGCGCCGAGAAGTCGCTCACCCGGTTCTCGTTGTGCTGCGCGGACTCCGGCGACAGGGTCTCGTGCATGCGGTGCGCCACGTACCAGCTGGCGCGCAGCTTGGCCTCACGGGTGTGCGAACCCAGGCGCGGCGTGAGGTGCAGATTGGGAATGCCGTGCAGCGGCGTGCCTTCGGCCGCGAACTGCGGGTTGGCGCCATCCAGCAGACAGGCGTCGATGCGGCCGTCGCACAGCGCCAGGGCCAGGGCCTCGGCATCGAACAGCGAGCTGCGGCTCACGCCCACCCAGAGCTGGCCGGGCTTGCAGTGGTTGAGCATGCGCTCGTTGATCCAGCCCCGGAAACGCGAGGCGTAGACCATCTGCAGCGAGATCGCGTCCGAGTGGGCCAGCAGTTCCTGCAGCGACACGGGTTCGACCTTGAGCTTGTCCCAGATGTCGGCGGCGTGGTGCACGGCCGGGTCGTAGCCCAGCAGGCGCACGCCCAGGCTGCGCAGCATGGGCGCCAGCGTGTGAGCCACCGGTGCCAGGCCCAGCAGTCCGACGGTGCTGCCCGAGAGTTCGCGGCCCATGCGCACCTGGGCGATCTTGCGCCCCAGCAACGCGCTGACCATGCCCCGGCGGTACAGCATCAGCAGGCCGTACAGCAGGTACTCGGCGTTCGAGCGCACCGTGGCGCTGCGCGCCTGCAGCACGCGCACGTTGCGCCGCGCGCAGGCGTTGAGATCGGTGTTGTCGCTGGAGATCTGCATGCGCGCCACGATCTCAAGCTTGGGCGCGAAATCCAGGAATTCGCTGGAGACCACCACGTGCGGCGGCAGCACGATGGCGCGGGTCTTGTAGGTGCTCTTGCGCAGCTCGGCGGGATCGTCGGCCAGCTCGGGCCGGAAACTCACCTCATGGCGTTCCTGCAACCAGGCCAACGCTTCGGGCACGAGCGGATCAAGCAGCAGGACTTCCATGGTGTTGGGGCAGGGCGGTGTGGAGATGAAGAAATCTGATCGCGCCTGCCTGTGCTCAGCGGCGCTTGAGCAGGGTGATGTGGTCGCCGCCCACCGTCTCCTGCTGCATCAGCAGGTTGCCCGTCTGCTTGGCAAAGGCCTGGAAATCTCGCACCGAACCCGCGTCGGTGGAGATCACCTTGAGCGTCTGGCCGCTGAGCATGTCGGCCAATGCCTTCTTCGCTTTGAGGATGGGCAAGGGGCAGTTCAAGCCGCGGGCATCGAGTTCTTTGTCGGCAGTCATGGGGTGGGGGGTATTCCTGGGTTGTCAACATTCTAAGCGGCCCACAGCGCGCGGCGGCCCCCGCGCGGGGCCCAAAGCACGCTAGCCGGCGCCGTCGGCCGGACCCGCGGCGGGTTTCTGTGACAAATCTTCCATGAAGACAGGCTCATGCCCCTGCTGGCGCAGCCATTGCGCCAGGGCCAGCCCGGTGCCGGCCCGCCAGCAGCGCACCTGTTCGGGCCGCATCAGCTTGTAGTCGACCAGCTCGGGCGAGAGCCGCACCTCGCCGTGCGCGCGCGCGTGGTAGGTGATGATGACCTGGTTCATGCGCTGGAAATCGTGCACGCCCACCAGCTCCAGCGCATCCACCTCCAGCGAGGTTTCCTCGGCGATCTCACGCCGGATGCCCTCTTCGGGCGTCTCACCGGCCTCCATGAAGCCGGTGATGAGGCCGAACATCTTGCCCGGCCAGGCCGCGTTGCGCGCCAGCAGGATGAGCCCGTCCATCTCCACGATGGCCGCGAGCACCGGCGTCGGGTTGTTCCAGTGGGTGAAGCCGCAGGCCGGGCAGCGCAGCCGCTGGGTGAAGCCGCCGTCTTCTTCCATGCCGATCAGCGCGAGCGGCGTGGCGCACACGGGGCAGAACCGGAATTCGGTGCTCATGGTCGGCCGCTGGCGCTCAGGCCGGGAAAACGCCGGTGGAGAGGTAGCGGTCGCCCCGGTCGCAGACCACGAAGACGATGGTGGCGTTCTCGACCTGGCTGGCGATCTGCTGCGCCACCCAGCAGGCGCCCGCCGCCGAGATGCCGCCGAAGATGCCCTCTTCGCGCGCCAGCTGTCGGCACATGGCCTCGGCGTCGCCCTGGCCCACGTACACCAGCTCGTCCACCGTGCTCGGGTCGTAGATCTTGGGCAGGTACTCGGTGGGCCACTTGCGGATGCCCGGGATGCGCGAGCCCTCGCTCGGCTGGGCGCCGATGATGCGCACGGCCGGGTTCTTTTCCTTCAGGAAGCGCGACACGCCGGTGATGGTGCCGGTGGTGCCCATGGCGCTCACGAAATGGGTGATGCGCCCGCCGGTCTGGGCCCAGATCTCGGGGCCGGTGGTTTCGTAGTGGATGCGCGGGTTGTCGGCGTTGGCGAACTGGTCGAGCACGCGGCCCTTGCCATCGGCCTGCATCTTCTCGGCCAGGTCGCGCGCGGATTCCATGCCGCCGCTCTTGGAGGTGAGGATCAGCTCGGCGCCGAAGGCCTTCATGGTCTGGGCGCGCTCGATGGACAGGTCCTCCGGCATGATCAGCACCATGCGGTAACCCTTGATGGCCGCGGCCATGGCCAGGGCGATGCCGGTGTTGCCCGACGTGGCTTCGATCAGGGTGTCGCCGGGCTTGATGTCGCCCCGTTCCTCGGCGCGCTTGATCATCGAGACGGCGGGCCGGTCTTTCACGGAACCGGCGGGGTTGTTGCCCTCCAGCTTGCCCAGGATCACGTTGCCTCGCGCCTGGTTGGCCGCCGCGCCAATGCGCTGCAGCGCCACCAGCGGCGTGTTGCCGATGGCGTCTTCAATCGTCGGGTAGTTCATCCCACCACTGTGCCATAATTTCGAGTCTCCCTTCTGGCAGCCCGGGTGGTGAAATTGGTAGACGCGCCGGACTCAAAATCCGGTTCCGAAAGGAGTGTCGGTTCGATTCCGACCCCGGGCACCACGACACAATCCCAAGCCGTGCAGGCAAGCCGCACGGCTTTTTTGTTGCCCGCCGCTCAGGCCAGGCCCTGCGCCACCGTGGGGTAGCGCAGGCGCAGGCCCAGCTCGCCCTTGAGGCGCTGGTTGCGCAGCCGGCGCGACTCGCTCATGAAACTCAGCAGCACCAGTGGCAGCTGGTCGCCCGCGCCCTCGCGCGCCAGGCGCGGCGGCCGGGGCAGGCCGTACAGATCGGCCGCGAGGTCGAAGTAGTCGCCCATCTTGAGTTCGGTGTCGTCCACCACGTTCACGTTGCGCTGCGGCCGGCCGCGCCAGAGCGCGAGCACGCAGGCGCGCGCCAGGTCGTCGGCGTGGATGTGGTTGGTGTACACGTCGTCCTCGGCGCGCAGCACCGGCGTGCCGCGCAGCAGGCGCTCGCGCGGCGTGCCACCGGCCCGGTCAGGCGCGTAGATGCCGGGAATGCGCAGCACCGTGGTGCGCACGCCGGTGGCGCGGCCCAGCCAGTGCACGGCGGCCTCGGCGTCCACCCGGCGCCAGGCGCGCGGCGTCTTGGGGTTCGCGGGCGAGGCTTCGTCCATCCAGCGGCCCTGGCCGTCGCCGTAGACGCCGGTGGTCGACCCGTAGACCACCGAGGCGGGCAGCGAACGCTGCGCCAGGACCCGGGTGAGCGCGCGGGTGCGCGGGTCCAGCCGCCAGTCGGCCAGCTCTTCCGAGGGTGGCGGCGCCAGGTGCAGCACGCGCGTGGCCAGGCCGGCCAGGCGGCGCAGGCTGCGCGGGTCGTCCAGGTTGCCCTGCAGCGGGGTGATGCCCAGGGCCCGCAGCTCGGGGCCGCGCGCGGCGCTGGAGGTGAGGGCCAGCAGGCGCGCGCGGGCACCGCCGCCCAGCACGCGCGCTGCGCGCTGGCCCACGTCGCCACAACCCACGATGAGAACCCGTTCACGCCGGAAGCGTGCGGGCAAAGCGCCGAGAAGGCTCATGCGAAATCCGGATTTGAGACAATGGCGGGTTGCCACACGGGGGGTCGCCCCCGTCGGCCTTTCCCGTTCCAACACGTGCCAGTATGACATTCACCATCACCGTCGAGCCCAGTGGGCGCACCTTCACCGCCGAGCCCGACGAGTCCATGCTCGCCGCCGGCATCCGCCAGGGCATCGGCCTGCCCTACGGCTGCAAGGACGGCGCCTGCGGTTCCTGCAAGTGCAAGCTGGTCTCGGGCAGCGTGACGCATGGCCACCACCAGCCCAAGGCGCTGAGCGCCGACGAGGAAGCCGCCGGCTACGTGCTCACCTGCTGCGGCGTGGCCCACAGCGACGTGGTGCTCGAATCGCGCCAGGTCACCGAGGCGGGCGCCTTCCCGATCAAGAAGATGCCGGTGCGCGTGAGCACCCTGGAGCGCGCCTCGCACGACGTGATCGTGCTGCGCCTGCAGCTGCCGGCGAGCGACGCCTTCCAGTACCACGCGGGCCAGTACGTCGAGTTCCTGCTGCGCGACGGCGACCGCCGCAGCTACTCCATGGCCAACGCACCGCACACGCAGGCCACGGCGCCCGCGCTGGAACTGCACCTGCGCCACATGCCCGGCGGCAAGTTCACCGACCACGTGTTCGGCGCCATGAAGGAAAAGGACATCCTGCGCATCGAAGGGCCCTACGGCAGCTTCTTCCTGCGCGAGGACAGCGACAAGCCCATCGTGTTCCTCGCCTCGGGCACGGGCTTCGCGCCGATCAAGGCGGTGATCGAGCACATGCAGTTCAAGGGCATCAGCCGGCCCGCCACGCTGTACTGGGGCGGCCGCCGCCCGGCCGACCTGTACCAGAGCGCCTGGATCGAGGCGCGCCTGGCCGAGATGCCCAACCTGCGCTACGTGCCCGTGGTGTCCGACGCCCTGCCCGAGGACGCCTGGACCGGCCGCACCGGCTTCGTGCACCAGGCCGTGCTGCAGGACTTCCCCGACCTCTCGGGCCACGAGGTGTACGCCTGCGGCGCGCCCATCGTGGTCGAATCGGCGCACCGCGACTATGTCGCCCAGGCCGGCCTGCCCGACGAGGCCTTCTTCGCCGACTCCTTCACCAGCGCCGCCGACAAGGTGGATTGAGCCTTCATAAAAAACCGGAGACACCCCATGCTGAACCGCCGCCAACTGATCACCCGCTCCGCCCTGGCTTCGGCCAGCCTCGCCCTGCC
This sequence comes from Hydrogenophaga sp. FW305-3-2-15-A-LB1, assembly GCF_058787875.1. Taxonomy (NCBI): domain Bacteria; kingdom Pseudomonadati; phylum Pseudomonadota; class Betaproteobacteria; order Burkholderiales; family Comamonadaceae; genus Hydrogenophaga; species Hydrogenophaga sp. FW305-3-2-15-A-LB1. The sequence goes on from NZ_JBYTAE010000026.1 coordinate 10,423, forward strand.
CGGCTTCGCGTTGGCGCAGACCACCAACACCGCGCGCATCGTGGTGCCCTTCGCGGCGGGCGGCCCGATCGACGTGACGGCGCGCATCGTGGCCGAAGCGGTCAAGGGAACGCTGGGCACGGTGATCGTGGAGAACCGGCCCGGCGCGGGCGGCAACATCGGCGTGAGCGCGGTGGCCAAGGCGCCGGCCGACGGCCTCACGCTGGGCATCGCCACCACGGCCTCGCACGGCATCAACCCCTGGCTGTTCAAGCAGCTGCCCTACGACCCGGCCAAGGACTTCGCCGCCATCACGCAGATGCTGCGCGTGCCCAACGTGCTGGTGATGAACGCCGAGACCGCCACGCGCCTGAACATCCACTCGGTCGCCGACCTGATCGCCTACGGCAAGGCCAACCCCGGCAAGCTCAACTACGGCTCGGGTGGCAACGGCAGCGCCGGCCACCTCGCGGGCGAGCTGCTGAAGAACCAGGCCGGCATCTACGCCGTGCACATCCCCTACAACGGCGGCAACCCGGCGCAGCTGGGCCTGCTGTCGGGCCAGGTCGACTTCAACATCGACAACCTCGCCACCGCCGCGGCCAACATCCGCTCGGGCAAGCTCAAGGCCCTGGCCGTGACCACGGCTCAGCGCAGCAGCGTGATGCCCGATGTGCCCACCGTGGCCGCCACCCTGCCCGGCTTCGAGATCGACACCTGGTGGGGCCTGATCGCCCCGGCCGGCACGCCGGCCGAGACGGTGCGCAAGCTCAACACCGCCTTCAACGCCGCGCTGAACTCGGCCGAGGTGAAGACGCGCTTCGCCCAGCTGCTGGCCGAGCCCGCGCCCAGCACGCCCGAGCAGTTCGACGACTTCATGAAGAACGAGCGCGCGAAGTACCAGCGCATGGTGAAGATCTCGGGCGCGACCGTGGACTGACCCCCATCACGTTCACAACGAAAAAGCCCCGCCGAAGCGGGGTTTTTTCGTTGGACGCGCGGCGCCCTTACTTGCGCGCGGCGACAGCCTTCTCGGCCTTGGTCACCAGGTCGGCACCGATCTGGTTCTTCCACTTGTCGTAGACCGGGCGCGTCACCTTGACGAACTCGGCGCGCTGCTCCGGCGTCAGCTCGGTCACGGTCACGCCCATGTCGCTGAGCTGCTTGATCAGCGGCTTGCCCGGCTCGACCAGGCCCTTGCGGGCCAGCGCCTTGCCTTCCTTGCCGGCGTCGATGGCGGCCTGCTTGACGATGGCGCGGTCGGCCTCGGTCCAGCTGGCCCAGATGTCCTTGTTCACCACGAAGATCAGCGGATCGGCCACGTAGCCCCAGAGCGTGAGGTGCTTCTGCTCCACGGTGGGCAGCTTGGCGGCGAGGAACACCGACAGCGGGTTCTCCTGGCCGTCCACGGCGCGGCTGGCCATGGCGGGCTGGGCGTCGGCCCAGCTCATCTGCGTGGGGTTGGCGCCCAGCGCGGTGAAGGTGTCCAGGAACAGCGGCGAACCCACCACGCGGATCTTCAGGCCCTTGAGGTCGGCCGGGGTCTTGATGGCGTGCTTCGAGTTGGAGATCTCGCGGTAGCCGTTCTCGCCCCAGGCCAGCGGCACGGCGCCGGCCTTTTCGATGTCCTTGAACAGCTGCGTGCCCACTTCGCCGGTGGTGAGCGCGTCGATGGCCGCGAAGTCGGGCATCAGGAAGGGCATGGAGAACAGGTTGAGCTGGCGCACCTGGGGCGACCAGTTGATGGTCGAGCCCACGGCGAGGTCGATCACGCCCTGGCGCAGGCCACTGAACTCGCGCGTCTGGTCGCCTTGCAGCAGCGACACGCCGGGGTACAGCTTGATGTTGATGCGGCCCTGGGTGCGCTCGCGCACGAGGTTGGACCAGATCTCACCGCTCTTGCCCCAGGGGAAGGCCGTGCCCAGCACCAGCGACATGCGGTACTCGGCCTTGTAGGCGCTGGTGCTCTGGGCAAAGCCCTGCGTGGTCACGGCCAGCGCGGCGGCGGCCAGCGTGGTGGTCAGGAAGGTGCGCAGTTTCATGAGTTTGTCTCCTTGGTTGAAATGGAAAATCAATAGCCCAGTCGGGCAGGCAGCCACAGCGCGAGCTGCGGGAAGGCGATCACCAGCACCATGACGAGGAACATGGCCAGCAGCATGGGCCCGACCCAGCGGATGGTGGACTCCATGCGCACCCCGGCGATGCGGCACGAGACCATGAGGTTCACGGCCAGCGGCGGCGTGAACTGGCCCAGCGCGACCTTGAGCGTGAGGATCACGCCGAACCACACCGGATCCCATTGGTAGTGCTCCATGATGGGCATGAGCAGCGGCACGAAGATCAGGAAGATCGAGATGCCGTCGAGGAACATGCCCACGGTGATGAGCAGCAGGATCAGCAGCGAGAGCACACCGTACTCGCCCAGGCCCGAGTTCACGATGGCGTTGGCCACCGGGTCGATCACGCCCAGCGTGGACAGCGAGAACGCGAAGATGCCCGCCAGCGAGACCACCAGCAGGATGATGCCGGAGAGCTCACCCGCTTCGCGCAGGATGGGGAACAGGTCGCGCACCTGGATCGTGCGGTGGATCACCATGCCCACGAACAGGCCGTAGAACACCGCGACCACGGCCGCTTCGGTCGGCGTGAACCAGCCCGCGCGCATGCCGCCCAGGATCAGCACCGGCGCGGCCAGGCCCCACAGGGCTTCGCGCAGGCTCTTCCAGAACGGCGGGCGCGGCATGGCGGCTTCGAGCGCGCCCATCTTGTGTTTGCGCGCCAGCCACACGGCCGGCACGATCAGCGCGATGCCGGCCAGCACGCCGGGCACCATGCCGGCGGCGAACAGCGCGGGCACCGAGGCGCCAGGCACCAGCACCGAGTAGATGATGAAGGCCACCGAGGGCGGGATCAGGATGTCGGTGGCGGCGGCCGCGCCGACCACGCTGGCCGAGAACGAACCCGGGTACCCCGCGCGCGCCATGGCCGCGATCATCACGCCACCCACCGCCGCCGCGTTGGCCGGGCCCGAGCCCGAGATGCCGCCGAGGAACATGGCCACCACGATGGCCACCAGCGGCAGCATGCCCGGGCCGCGCCCGACGATCGCGACCGCGAAGTTCACCAGCCGCAGCGCCACGCCCGAGCGGTCGAAGATGGAGCCGACCAGCACGAACATGGGAATGGCCAGCAGCGGGTACTTGCCCAGGCCGGCGTAGAAGTTCTGCGGCACGGCCAGCAGGCCGAACCACTGGGTGTTGAAGTCGGCCATGGCGATGGCGGCGGCGCCGGCCAGGCCCAGGGCCGCAGCGATGGGCACGCCGGCGAACATGGCGCCGAGGAAGAGCAGGAAGAGCAGCGCGGCGATCATGGCTGTTCTCCGGCGCGGCGCAGGCGGTTGAAGCGGCCCAGCGCGCGCAACGCGATCGCCAGCGAGAGGATGGGCAGCCACATCGAGTACCACCACTGCGGCAGGCCCAGGCCCGGCGAGACTTCCTCGTAGATGTAGTGGTCCCAGACCATGCGCACGCTCAGGCCCGCCATCAGCAGGAACAGCAGCACCATGGCCATCGCGCCCCACAGCGCCAGCCGGTGGCGGCGGCGCGGGGAGCCGGCGTCGGCGAAGAACTCGATGCGGATGTGGCGGTGCCGCGCGACGGCGGCCGAACTCGCCACCAGCGTGAGCACGATCATGAGGAAGATCGAGAACTCTTCGGTCCAGGCGAAGGACTGGTCGGTGAAGTAGCGCGCGATCACGTTGCCGAAGGTGATCAGGGCCAGCAGCGCCATCGAGATGACGGTCAGCCAGTCTTCGATGCGCAGCGGCACCCGGGTGTTTTCATCGTCCGGGTTGGCGGGCGTGGCGGCATCGGCGTCGTCGGCGCGCGCGTCGCGTGGGGGGTCGGTAGGTGCGGACATGGGATGTGGGAACGGCAGGCCGGCGGCCCGGCGGCCACGGCGAAAGAGCCAGGGATCATAGACGTTTTCCCCTTTTGACCCCTGTCCTGCGGGTGCCACCTCCCCATGAAAAACGGCACCCGAAGGTGCCGTTGCCATCAAAGTTGAAGCGCTCAGCCCAGTGGAACCGGCACGAAGATCTGGCTGCCGTCGCGCTGGATCAGCAGCGCCAGCGACTTGGTGGACTTGCCCAGCATGGCGCGCACCTGCTCCACGCTCTGCACCTTGGCGCCGTTGACCGCGAGCAGCACGTCGCCGGGCTGCACGCCGGCCAGCGCCGCCGGACCCTGGGCGTCTTCGACCACGAGGCCACCGTCCACCCCGACTTCGCGCTTCTCCTGCGGCGCCAGCGGGCGCAGCGCCAAGCCCAGGCGGCCCTGGTCGGCCGCCTTTTCATCGCCGGCCGTCTTCACGGCCTTGGCCGCGGCGTCGCCCAGTTGCGCCGTCAAGCTCACCGGCTTGCCCTGGCGCCACACGTCCAGCTTCACCTTTTCGCCGGGCAGGGCCTGGCCAATCAGGGCCGGCAGGTCGCCCGAACTCACGATGGGCTGGCCTTCCATCTGGCGGATCACGTCGCCCACCTGCAGGCCGGCCTTGGCGGCCGGGCTGCCCGGCTCCACGCTGGAGACCAGCGCGCCTTCGGGCTTGTCGAGCTGGAAGGACTCGGCCAGGGTCTGGTTCACCTCCTGCACCGAGACGCCCAGGCGCGCGTGGCTGGCCTTGCCGTGGGCCACGATCTGGTCTTTGACCTTGAGCGCGGTCTCCATGGGGATCGCGAACGACAGGCCTTGGTAACCGCCGGTGTGGCTGTAGATCTGCGAGTTGATGCCCACCACCTCGCCGCGCGCATTGAACAGCGGGCCGCCCGAGTTGCCCGGGTTCACCGCCACGTCGGTCTGGATGAAGGGCACGAAGCTGTCGTCGGGCAGCGAGCGGCCCTTGGCGCTGACCACGCCGGCGGTCACGCTGTTCTCGAAGCCGAACGGCGCGCCGATGGCCAGCACCCACTCGCCCACCTTCAGGTCCTTGGTGCTGCCCAGGGGCACCACGGGCAGGTCCTTGGCGTCGATGCGCAGCACCGCCACGTCGGTCTTGGGGTCCGAGCCCAGCACCTTGGCCACGAACTCGCGGCGGTCGGTGAGCTTGACGGTGACGCGCTGCGCGTTGCGCACCACGTGGGCGTTGGTCAGCACCAGGCCATCGGCGCTGATGATGAAGCCCGAGCCCTGGCCGCGCGAGGGCGCTTCGGGCGCACCACCCTGGCCGGGGCCCTGGAAGCGCTTGAAGAATTCGAAGAAGGGGTCGTTGGGGTCGATACCGGGCGGCAGGCGGTTCTGCGCCTGCTGGCCGTCTTCCGGCCCGGCCTTGCCGATCACGCTGATGTTGACCACGGCCGCGCCGTGGCGCTGCGCGATCTGCGAGAAGTCGGGCACGGCGGCGGCCGTCACCAGGGGCGCGGACTGGGTGACGACCGGTGTGGCCGCCGTGGCATGGGTACCGGAGACCAGCCCCACGCTGGCGCCGCCGACGATGCCCGCGGCCGCCAGGGACAGCACCAGGCGCGTCGCGGTGAGAGACAAGGTTTTCATGAGAGCTCCTTCAGCAAGGACAGGTTGAACATGTCCTTGAATATGGGCCCTCAGAGTTAGACGGTTCTTAAAGGCAGCCGCACCGCGATGCGCAGGCCGCCGAGGCGGGGCGAGCGGTCCAGCGCCAGCGCGGTGCCGTGCAGTTGCGCGATGGCGTTCGCGATCGCCAGACCCAGCCCGCTGCCGGTGGCGGTCGAGCCCGGCACGCGGTAGAAGCGGTCGAGCACGCGCGCACGGTCGGCCTCGGGGATGCCGGGGCCGCTGTCTTCCACCAGCAGCACCAGCTGGTCTTGGTCGCGCCGCACCGCCACGTCCACCGTGCCGCCTTCGGGCGTGTACTTCAGCGCGTTGTCCACCAGGTTGCCGAGCAGGATGCGCAGGGGCTCGGCGTGGCCGTTCACCGGCCCTTTGTCGGCCTCGCCCAGGCCGAGGTCGATGCGGCGCGTGGCCGCCAGCGGCGCCGCGTCGGCCACCACCTGGGCCGCGAGTTCGGCCAGCGACACGGGCTGCGCCGGCTCACCGCTGGAGGGCTGGGCCTGCTGGCGCGCGAGCACCAGCAGCTGCTCCACCAGCCGCGTGGCGCGGTCGATGCCGGCCAGCAGGCGCTCCGTCGCCAGTTGGCGCGTGGCGTCGTCGGGCGCGCGCTGCAGGCCCTGCACCTGCAGGCGCAGCGCGGCCAGTGGTGAACGCAGCTCGTGCGCGGCCTCGGCCACGAAGTTCTTCTGCGCGTCGAAGGCCTGGCGCACGCGGCCGAACAGCAGGTTGAGCTCGTGCACCAGCGGGCGGATCTCGTCGGGCAGGCCGGCTTCGCTCACCTCGGCCAGCTCATCGGCCTCGCGCGCGGCCACCTGGCGCCGCACCCGGGCCACGGGCGCGAGCGAGGCGCTCACCACCGCCCAGGCCACCAGCATCAGCAGCGGTGCCATCCAGGCGATGGGCAGCACGGTGCGCCAGGCCAGCGCGCGCGCCATGGTCTGGCGCGGCCGCAGGTCCTGCGCCACCTGGATCACCTGCGTGCGCGACTGCATGGAGTAGACACGGTAGGGCTTGCCGTCGACCTCGATGTTGGAGAAGCCCAGCACCGCGCGCTGCGGCAGCGCCGCGCCCGTGCCGGACTGGAACACGCGCAGACCTTCCTGCGTCCAGACCTGCACGAAGAAGTCGAACGCCTCGGCCGGCAGCGGTGGGTCGTCGCCCGGCGGCGCGGGCAGACCCGGGGGCATCACACCGGCGCGCAGGGCCTGCGCCATCTGCTCCATGTGGTAGTCGAAGATGCCGTCGGCCTCGGCGCGCGCCTGGCGGTACACCACCGCCACCTGCAGGCCCGCCGCGAGCACGATGGCCAGCAGCAGCAGGCCGATCAGGCGCGCGCGCAGCGAATGCGTGGCCAGGCGCTGAAGGTTCATGCCTTGGGCACCATGTAGCCCACGCCGCGCACGTTCTGGATCAGGCCGGCGCCGAGCTTCTTGCGCACGCCGTGGATGTAGACCTCGACCGCGTTGCTGCTCACGTCGTCCTTCCAGCCATAGAGCTTTTCCTCCAGCTGCGCGCGCGAGAGCACGCGGCCGGGCCGCGCGATCAGCGGTTCGAGCACGGCCCATTCGCGCGCCGAGAGCACCACCGGCTCGCCCTGCGCCGTCACCTCGCGCGTGGCGGTGTTGATGCTCACGCCCAGGTGCTCGTAGACCGGCTCGGCCCGCCCCGAGGCGCGGCGCAGCAGCGCGCGGATGCGCGCGAGCAGCTCGTCGAGGTCGTAGGGCTTGAGGATGTAGTCGTCGGCACCGGCGTCCAGGCCCTGCACGCGCTGCTGCACCGAGTCGCGCGCGGTGGCGATGAGCACCGGCACGCGGTTCTTGCGGGCCCGCAGTTCGCGCAGCACCTCCAGGCCGTCGCGGCGCGGCAGGCCGAGGTCGAGCAGGATGAGGTCGTAGCTCTCGGCCTGCGCCGCCGTGGCGGCCATCTCGCCGTCGCGCACCCAGTCGACCGCGTAGTGCTCCGCCCGCAGCAGGTCCAGCACCGCCTCACCGATCATGGTGTCGTCTTCGACCAGCAACAGCCTCATGGCAATGCACTCTCCAGGTCCGTGGGTTGTCGAACACCCCGGCGGGGCGCCCCGCGTCCATGGTGCGGGGCTTGGCTTAGGCCGATCTTAGGCGCCCGCGAGCAGCTTCTTCAGATCGCCCGCCAGCGCGGCCGCGCCGCTGCCGTAGCGGTTGTACAGGCGGATGCGACCCTGCGGGTCGTACACGTAGCTGCCGGCCGAGTGGTCCATGGTGTAGCTCGTGGGCGTGGGGCCTTCGACCTTCTTGTAGTAGATCTTGTAGCTCTTGGCCAGCGCGGGCAGCTCGCCCGGCGCCGCGTAGAGGGCCAGGAAGCTCGGGTCGAAGCTGGCCACGTACTGCTTCATGACCTCGGGCGTGTCGCGCTCCGGGTCCACGCTGACGAACAGGCCCTGCAGGCGCTCACCGTCGGCGCCGAGCAGGCGCTTGGCCTCGGCCAGCTCGGTCATGGAGGTGGGGCAGACGTCGGGGCACTGGGTGAAGCCGAAGAAGATCACGACCGCCTTGCCCTTGAAATCGGCCAGGGTGCGCGGCTGGCCGTTGTGGTCGGTGAGCGAGAAACCGGTGGCGTAGTCGGCGCCGGTGATGTCGATGCCGGCGAACGCGGCCGGCGCGTCGGCCTTGTCGCTGCAGGCGGTGAGGGCCACGGTGCCCAGGCTCAGGGCGAGAAGTTGTCGACGGTTCATGGCTCGGGACTCAGATATAGTGATCGATCAGCAGCGCGGCGAAGAGCACCGCGAGATGAATGAGGGAGAAACGGAAGGTCTTGCGCGCGAGCGCATCGGAGTAGTTGCGCCAGAGCGCGAAGGCATAGCCGCAGAAACCGATGCTCAGCACCACCGCGACCACGAGGTAGATCCAGCCGCTCATGCGCATCACGAAAGGCATGAGGCAGGCGGCGAACAGCACGAAGGTGTAGAGCAGGATCTGCAGGCGCGTGAACTCGGAGCCGTGCGTGACCGGCAGCATGGGCAGGCCGGACTTGCGGTAGTCCTCCACCCGGTACAGGGCCAGCGCCCAGAAGTGCGGCGGTGTCCAGAGGAAGATGATGAGGAACAGGATCAGCGCCTCGGGCGACACCACGCCGGTCATCGCGGCCCAGCCCAGCACCGGCGGCATGGCGCCCGAGGCGCCACCGATCACGATGTTCTGCGGCGTGAGCGGCTTGAGGATCACGGTGTAGACCACCGCGTAGCCCACGAAGGTGGCGAAGGTGAGCCACATGGTCAGCGGGTTGACCCAGAGGTAGAGCACGGCCGAACCGGCGACGCACAACACGGCCGAGAAGGTGAGTGTCTTGCCGTTGGTGAGCTGGCCCTTGGCGGTGGGGCGCCAGGCGGTGCGCTTCATCTTCGCGTCGATGTGCTGCTCGACCACGCAGTTGAAGGCCGCGGCGGCACCAGCCACCAGCCAGATGCCGAAGCAGGCGATGGCCGCGAGCTGCACCTGGGCCCAGGTGGGTGCGCCGGGCACGGCCAGCACCATGCCGATGAGGGCGCAGAACACGATGAGCTGGATCACGCGCGGCTTGGTCAGCGCGTGGTACTGGCGCCAGACCGAGGGCAGCGCGGCGGCAACAGGAGGGGTGGGCGCGGTGCTCATCGGATCGGTGTGGACAGGTGCAGGGAAGTGGCGGACGAAGCGGCATCGCGCTGGCGGGCGCGGCGCGTGCCGCAGAGCGCGCCGGTGAGCACGATCACCAGCGCGGCCGCGCCGCCGGTGTGGCCCACGGCGGCCAGCAGCGGCCAGTCGAGCACCACGTTGGTCAGGCCGCTGGCGAACTGCCAGGCGGCCAGCAGGAGCAGCGCGCGCGCGGCGGGTCGCATGCCGTCCACCGACCACAGGCGCCAGCCCAGCCAGAGCATGGCGGCCAGCACGAGGTAGGCCATGAGGCGGTGCACGTAGTGGATGGCGGTCAGCGCGGGAAAGGTGATGAGTTCGCCGGTGTGGTTCTGGCCCAGCTCGCGCCAGAGCGTGAAGCCCTCGCGGAAGTTCATCGCCGGCCACCAGCTGCCCTGGCAGGTGGGAAACTCGCCGCACACCAGCACGGCGTAGTTGGTGCTGACCCAGCCACCGAGGGCGATCTGCAGCCACAGCAGCACGAACACCGCGCCCAGCGCCCAACGCAGGCGGCCCGGCAGCGGCACGGGCCCGGTGTGGCCCGGCTCGGCCAGCGCGTAGCCCACCGACTGCGCGCGCAACAGCGCGAGCAGCCCCAGGCCGCCCAGCAGGTGCAGCGTGACGATGGCGGGGAACAGCTTCATGGTCACGGTCAACGCGCCGAACGCGCCCTGCAGGCAGACCCACACCAACGTGACCAGCGGCCACACGTAGGACACGCTCAGGCGCCTGCGCTCGACCCAGCTGACCATGGAGAGCACCAGGATCAGCACGCCCACGGCGGTGGCGAGGTAGCGGTGGATCATCTCGATCCAGGCCTTGGAGAAGGTGACCGGGCCGTGCGGCATGGCTTCCTGCGCGGCCGCGATCGAGGTGCTCGCGCCCACCGGACTCACGCTGCCGTAGCAACCTGGCCAATCGGGACAGCCCAGGCCGGAGTCGGTGAGGCGCGTGAAGGCACCGAACAGCACGAGGTCGAAGGTGAGGAAGAGCGTGATGAGCGTGAGCACCCGCAAGCGGTGCGCGGGCGGCGCATGGCGGTTGCGCAGCCACACCCAGGCCAGCGGCCCGAGCGCGATCACCACGCCCAGAAGCATCAGGCGCGCCACCGGCGCGAGGTCGTACAGGGGTTGGGCGTCCATGTCAGTTCGCGGGGCGACCTTCCTTGTCCCAGGACGAGGAGGCGCGCAGCAGGCGGTCCAGGTCGCGCTTGGCCTGCTTGGGGTCGAGCTTGGCGGGGAAACGCATCATCCAGTTGCCCAGCGGATCGACGACGTACAGGTGGTCCTCGATCTTCTGACCGGGCGCGGGCTGAAGCCAGCCGGCCACGGCCTGCGGGTCCACCTGCAGCACGACGGCGGGGGCCGTGGCCTTCTGCAGTGGCTCGGGCAGCGCGGCGTCCCCGGTGCGCAGCCAGACCCAGTCCAGCCGGTCCTTTTCGCGGCCCAGGGTTTCGCGCAGCTGGCGCTGCAGGTACAGATGCTCCACGCAGGCGTCGTTGCAGGCGCTGTCGGCCACGCTCACGAGCAGCCACTGGTCCTTGAGGCTGCTCATGGGGACGGCGCGGCCTTGTGCGTCGGTGCCGGTCCAGGCCGGCAGCGGGCGCTGGGGATCGATCAGCTCGCCGTAGTTCTGCCGGCCTTCGGGGCGCACCACGTAGTACATGAAGTACGACGCGATGACCGGCGCGGCGCACACCAGCATCAGGCCCAGCATCTTCCAGCGGCCCTTGCGCGTGCTGGCCGCCGCGTCCGCGCTGGCCTGGTCCAGTTGCGGCAGGCTGTGCACGGTCAGGGTCAGGGGTTCATCGGGCGTCTGTGCCATGGGATCTGCGCTTTCGGCGGGGGGAGAGGATTTGGAACCAGAGATAGAGGAAGCCCGCGAGGGCACACAGGGCGAACCACTGGAAGGCATAGCCGTGGTGCTTCTGCACGTCGATCGCGACGCGCGGCCACTCGCGCAGCAGGCCATCGGCGGCGGCATCGGTCTGCAGCACGGACACCGCCAGCAAGGGCAGCCCGGTTTCCTGCGCGAACGCCGCAAGGTCGATATTTTGCCGGATCACCCCCGTGCCCGCCGCGCCGAGCTCGTATAGCTTGCCGGGCGGGGGGGCCAATCGGCCTTCCAGCCGCACCAGGCCCGCCGGGGTGGGGACCTCGGGCACGCGGTTGCGGTCGGTGAAATCGCGCGGCACCCAGCCGCGCTGCACCAGCACCACGCGCTCGCTGCCCTCGAGCCGCAGCGGCGTCACCACGAAGAAGCCCACCCGCGTGTTCATCTGCCGGTTGTCCAGGAACACGGTGCGCCCGGGCACCCAGGTGCCGCTCAGGCGCACGGGGCGGTGCACGCCAGCCGTGGCATCGGCGGAATCCAGAAGTTCTTGCGTGTCCCAGGCGGCCAACCCGCCGCGCTCGTTGATCTGCGCCTGCAAGGCCAGTTTCTGCGCCGCGCGATCGAGCTGCCACAGGCCCAGCGAGGCCGTGGCCGCCATGGTGAGCGCGGTCGCGGCGGTCACAATCCAGAAACGCCAGGTGGAGCGCCGCATGGTCAAGCCACCCTGGCCCGGGCACGGATAATGGAGCGCATGAAGTACCTGGTCATCGCGGCATTCGTTGCCATCATTGGAAGTCTCGCCGCCGCCCTGGTGTACATGATGCGCGGCGGCAGCGACACCGAGGAGGACGGCACGCCGCGCAAGAACCACATGGCGCGCGCGCTGGCGTTTCGGGTCGGTTTTTCCATCCTGCTCTTCGTCGTGGTGCTCATCAGCTACCTGATGGGCTGGATCCAGCCCACCGGCCTGCCGCTGCGCGGCTAGAACCGTCGGGCCCCTTCAGCAAAAAAGCGCCGGAAGGCGCTTTTTTGTGGCAGTTGCCCGAGGAAGGTGGACGCACCACCCAACCCAATCACATCCAGTAGACGAGGATGTACAGGCCCAGCCACACCACGTCCACGAAGTGCCAGTACCAGGCCGCGCCTTCGAAGCCGAAGTGGCGCTGGGCCGTGAAGTGACCCTTCTGCAGGCGCAGGGTGATGAACAAGAGCATCAGCATGCCGACGAACACGTGGAAGCCGTGGAAACCGGTGAGCATGAAGAAGGTGGAGCCGAACACGCCCGAGGAGAGCTTGAGGTTCAGGTCGGCATAGGCGTGGGCGTACTCATAGCCCTGCACGAACAGGAAGACGATGCCCAGCAGCACGGTCACCCACATGAAGGCGATGGTCTTGCCACGGTTGCCGACCTGCAGCGCGTGGTGGGCAATGGTCAGCGTCACGCCCGAGGTCAGCAGCAGCGCGGTGTTGATGGTGGGCAGCCAGAACGGGCCCATGGTCTGGAAGGGCTCGACGATGCCACCGGGCGAGGCGGTGGCACCGGCCTGCAGGCTGGGCCAGACGGCCGAGAAGTCGGGCCAGATCAGCGCGTTCTCGATGTTGCCCAGCGCCGGCACGGAGTGCGTGCGCGTCCACCACAGGGCGGTGAAGAAGGCGCCGAAGAACATCACCTCCGAGAAGATGAACCAGCTCATGCTCCAGCGGTACGACAGGTCGATCTTGTGGCCATACATGCCGCTTTCGCTTTCACGCACCGACTCGCTGAACCACTGGAACAGCACGAACAGCCAGAACACCAGGCCGAACGCCAGCGAATACGCGCCCCAGCCGTGGCCGTTGATCCACTGCCCGGCACCCAGGATGACGAAGAAAAGGCCGATGGCGGCCATCACCGGATGGCGCGAGGGTCCAGGGACGAAGTAGTAGGGCGTCGTGCCGTGGGTTGCTGCTGACATGCTCACTCCTGTTGTGCTTTCGCTTGTATCTAATGTCAAAAATCAAAAATCGTCTCGGGTCGCCGTGTCTCAGCCGACGACCCAGTTCACCACCACGATCAGCACCGCCACGAACAGGATCGCCATGCCCACGCCCACCGCCATCAGGTGCAGCGGATTGAGCTTGGCGATGTCCTTCTGGTAGTCGGCGTTGCGGCGCACGCCGAGAAAGCCCCAGGCCACGGCCTTGACCGTGTCGATGAAAGAGCCCTTGCGTTGATGAGCAGGTGTGGGTGTGGTCATACGTCCCCCGTGGGTTTGAGCGTGGCCGGGCTTTGGGCCTGCGGCGCGTCATCGGTCGGCGCGGCCGGCACCTTGCCGCCCACCTCGAAGAAGGTGTACGACAGGGTGATGGTGGACACGTCCTTGGACAGCCGGGGATCGATGACGAAGGCCACCGGCCATTCTTTCTTCTCTCCGGCCTGCAGGGTGTACTGCGTGAAGCAGAAGCACTCGAGCTTGTTGAAGTGCGCGGCCGCCTGTTTGGGGGCGTAGCTGGGCACCGCCTGTGCCGCCATCGTGCGGTTCTGGATGTTCTGGAACTCGTACATCACCGTGGTGAGCTCGCCCGGATGCACCTGCAGCGAGCGCACGGCCGGCTTGAAGTGCCAGGGGCCGCGGGCGTTCGTGTCGAATTCGACGGTGATGGTGCGCGTGCGGTCCACCTGCGTGTTCGCAGGCAGGCTCGCGGCACCGGGCACACGCAGTTCCGACACCGCCAGCACGTTGATGCCCAGGGCCTCGCAGATATGCCGGTAGATCGGCACCAGCGCGTAGCCGAACGCGAACATGCCCAGCGCGATCACGCAGAGCTTGCCCACCATCTTGAGGTTTTCGCGCTGAACGGCCATGGTCAGAAGCCCAGCAGGAAGCGTTTGCCCACGAAGCCGAGGAAGAACACCACGGCCACGGACGCGAGGATCAGGCCCAGGCGGCGGTTGTTCTTCTTCTGTTCGGGTGTCATGACGTTGGCAGACATGGCGTGAAAAGGCTTAGCCGATCACCTTGGTGGCGGTCGCGTCGAGCTTGGGCGGGTTTTCGAAGGTGTGGAACGGTGCCGGCGACGGCACTTCCCACTCCAGGCCCACGGCGCCTTCCCAGGGGTTCTGGGGGGCCTTCTCGCCCTTGCCGCGCATGGCGGGCACGACCACGGCCAGGAAGAAGTACACCTGCGCCAGACCGAAGCCGAACGCGCCCACCGAGGCGATCGCGTTGAAGTCGGCGAACTGCATCGGGTAGTCGGCGTAGCGGCGGGGCATGCCGGCCAGACCCAGGAAGTGCATCGGGAAGAAGGTGATGTTGAACGAGATCATCGACCACCAGAAGTGGATCTTGCCGCGCGTTTCGCTGTACATCACGCCGGTCCACTTGGGCAGCCAGTAGTAGATGCCCGAGAACATGGCGAACAGCGAGCCGGCCACCAGCACGTAGTGGAAGTGGGCCACCACGTAGTAGGTGTCCTGCATCTGGATGTCGATCGGCGCGACCGACAGGATCAGGCCGGTGAAGCCACCGATGGTGAACACGAAGATGAAGCCGACGGCCCACAGCATGGGGGTCTCGAAGGTCATCGAGCCCTTCCACATGGTGGCGATCCAGTTGAAGATCTTCACGCCCGTGGGCACGGCGATCAGCATGGTGGAGTACATGAAGAACAGCTGGCCCGTCACCGGCATGCCGGTGGTGAACATGTGGTGGGCCCACACGACGAAGGACAGGATGGCGATGGAGCCGGTGGCGTACACCATGGAGGCGTAGCCGAACAGCTTCTTGCGCGCGAAGGCGGGCACGACCTGGCTCACGATGCCGAAGGCCGGCAGGATCATGATGTAGACCTCGGGGTGGCCGAAGAACCAGAAGATGTGCTGGTACATCACCGGGTCGCCGCCGCCGGCGGGGTTGAAGAAGCTGGTGCCGAAGTGGCGGTCGGTCAGCGTCATGGTGATGGCGCCGGCCAGCACGGGCATCACGGCGATCAGCAGGTAGGCGGTGATGAGCCAGGTCCAGCAGAACATGGGCATCTTCATCAGCGTCATGCCGGGTGCGCGCATGTTCAGGATGGTCACGATGATGTTGATCGAGCCCATGATCGAGGACGCGCCCAGGATGTGCATGGCGAAGATGCCGGCGTCCATCGAGGGGCCCATCTGCAGCGTCAGCGGCGCGTAGAGCGTCCAGCCGGCGGCGGGTGCGCCGCCGGGCATGAAGAACGAGGCCACGAGCATGATGGCCGCGGGAATCATCAGCCAGAAGCTGAAGTTGTTCATCCGCGCGAAGGCCATGTCGGACGCGCCGATCTGCAGCGGAATCATCCAGTTCGCGAAGCCCACGAAGGCCGGCATGATGGCGCCGAACACCATGATCAGGCCGTGCATGGTGGTGAGCTGGTTGAACAGCTCGGGGTTCACCAGCTGCAGGCCGGGCTGGAACAGCTCGGCGCGGATCAGCAGGGCCAGCACGCCGCCCACCATCAGCATGGTGAAGGCGAACAGCAGGTACAGCGTGCCGATGTCCTTGTGGTTGGTGGCGTAGACCCAGCGGCGCCAGCCCGTGGGGGCATGGTGGTCGTGGTGATCGTCGTGGCCGTGTGCGTCGTGGTGGTCAAGAACTGCACTCATGGTCGATTCCTTTGAGACTCAATGTTTTTCTGTCAACAGATCACTTGCGGGCGGCCAGCACTTCGGCCGGCTGCACGATCTGTTCGGTCTTGTTCGACCAGTTGTTCTTGGCGTAGGTCATGACCGCGGCCAGCTCGGTGTCGGACAGCTGCTTCCAGGCCGGCATGGCGCCGCCTGCCGCACCGTGCAGCAGCACATTGATCATCTTGGCGTGGTCGGTGTCGGTCACGATCGCGGAGCCATCGAGGGGCTTGATCGGGCCGGCGCCCTTGCCGTTGGCCTGGTGACAGGCCGCGCAGTTGGCGGCGTAGACGGACTCGCCGCGCTTGACCAGGTCGGCCAGCGTCCAGACCTTGCTCGGGTCATCGGCGGCAGCGGCCATGGCCTTCTGGCGCTCGGTCACCCAGGCGGTGTATTCCTCGGCCGACACCACCTTCACGTGGATCGGCATGTAGGCGTGCTCCTTGCCGCAGAGTTCGGCGCACTGACCGTAGAAGTCGCCGGTCTTCTCGGCGCGGAACCAAGTGTCGCGCACGAAGCCGGGAATCGCATCCTGCTTGACGCCGAAGGCCGGCACCATCCAGGCGTGGATCACGTCGTTGGCGGTCGTGATGATGCGCACCTTCTTGTTCACGGGCACCACGAGCGGGTTGTCCACCTTGAGCAGGTAGTCGTCCGTGGCTTCGGGCTTGCCGCTGTTGGACATCACGCGCTGGTTGTTGTCCAGGGTGGAGAGGAAACCGATGCCCTCGCCCTCGCCCTTGATGTAGTCGTAGCCCCACTTCCACTGCATGCCCGTGGCCTTGATGGTCAGGTCGCTGTTGGTGGTGTCCTTCTGGGCCACCAGCACCTTGGTGGCGGGCAGGGCCATGCCGATGACGATGAGCAGCGGGACGATGGTCCAGCCCAGCTCCACCCAGATCGGCTCCGGCAGCTCCTGGGCCTTGTGCCCGGCCGCCTTGCGGTGCTTCAGGATGGAATAGAACATCACGCCGAAGACGATGACGAAGATGACGGCGCACAGGACCATCATGAACCAGTGCAGCCAGTGCTGCTCCTCGGCGATGCGGGTCACCGGGGGGTGGAAGTTCAGCTGGTTGACCGCCGGGCCGCCAGCGAGGTCCTTGACCGCCTGAGCAGCGACCGTGGACCAGGCGCCTGCGCCCAAGGCCAGCGTGGTTGCCACGGCGCGGATCGTGGCCCACCGGTTTCGCAGGGAATGCACCTTTTTATTCGTCGTACTCACTTTAAGCGCCTCAAATATAAGTATTGATTTATATCAATGCCGATTAGAACAAATTTTCCGGGCACACCTACCCAAAACCCCACCATCACGCGCCACGCAAGGCCTGGCGTATCTCCCGCGCCAGCACCGGCCGCAGTTCGGGGCGCAGAAAGCGCCCCACCCTCACCGACTGGCCGCCGCAGCGGAGTTCGACCATCTGGTCGTCTTCTCCCCGCGGCTCCACCTGCACCCACTCACGGGCGAACTCGCACCGCTTCGTCCGTCCCGCCATCTCCTGCTCCACCACCAGCCGGCCTTCCAGCAAGCGGATGCGTTCGCCGTCGGTGGCGTGGCGGGCATAGGCCAGAAAGGCCACCGCCACCACGATCAACTCCAGCACCGCGAAAGGCAGCACCAGCGTTGCACCTTGCGACCAGAAGAATCCGGCCACACCCAACGACACGACACACATGGAGGCATAGAGCCATCCCAGTTGTGCGGGCGTGACCGAACAGTTGCGCTTCAGCGACCACTCCATGCCTTGTTCAGACTCGGTCGCGAAACGATGAGCGTTGCAGGTAAGGTTCACCACCCACCACCGGTTCAAGCCGCGCTGCGCCCGAAGGCGCGCGCGTTGACGCAGGGAAAATCCCCTTGAAACTTGGATCGCCTCCAATTGTAGCGGCGAGAAGGGTGCCGCCCGGCTGCAAAGCCGCCCCATCCGACTCGGACAATGCGGTATCTCCAGGCGAGAAACGGCCCGCCGCCAGCCCGGCTCAGCCCCTGCGGCCCCGCAGCATGGCACGCATGTCTTCCATCGGCACCGTCGTCGCAGGCCCCATGGGCACTCGCGGCGTGGGCTTGAAGGCGTGGCCGTAGATGATTTCGAAGGTCAGCAGCAGCCGGCCGTCGGCCGCGCGCGGCAGGCCCGTTTCGATCGCCTCGCACAGCCGCGCACGCCAGCCCCGCGACCGACAGGCGGCAAACCGGCCCGAATGAAGGTTGCGGCCCAGGCTGCGCAGCTCGGCCAGCAAGGGTTCCGCCCCACTGTACGAGAGGGTGATGCGCTCCATGTCCATCACCGGCTCGGCAAACCCGCTGTGCACCAGCATGTCGCCCCAGTCGTGCATGTCGGTGAAGGCGTGGGCCGGCTCGGGCCAGCCTTGTGCCGCGTACACCACGCGCAGTTCGCGCAGGCTGTCCGGCCCCAGGCAGGAAAACATCAGGAAGCCGTTGGTCTCGATGTGTGCGTTCCAGCGCTTGAGCAGCGTTTGCGGCCGTGGCTCGGTGTGCAAGGCCATGTTGGCCCAGAGCATGCCCACCCGGGTGTCGGCGTTCGCCGCCTGCGGGCCTCGGCTGCGCCCCCAGTTCAGGGGGTTCCAGCCCGGCCCGCCCCCTTCCCGGGTGGCCTGCAAGGCCTCGGGCAGGCGCTGTGCGGCCACGTGGCAGGGCGCGTCGGGCAACTGAGACCGGAGCTGCTGGTGCGCGAGCAGCCCGCCGCCCACGGGCTCCCAGTGCATCCAGCTGGCGGGCGGCTCGCGGAACCATTTCAGGCGTTCGGCCATGCGCGAGGCCACCTCTTCGTGCAGCCACGGACTGGTCGTCGCGGCGCGTTGCTGCCAGCGCAGGGCCGCGACCGGGTCCATGTCGGGCACGGGGGTTTCAGTGGGGGTGGAGGTGTTCAAACGGGATGCCGGCGGGCGGGACAACAAGGCCGCGCCAGTATATTGGCCCCATGCTCAACCCCTGGCGCACGCTCTGGAATTCCCTGCCCGGCACCTGCCAGGTCTGCGGCGCCTGGCCATCGAGCGCGGTGTGCGAGGCCTGCGCGGCGCGGTTCCAGGACGAGGCGCCCCGCTGCACGGCGTGTGCCGACCGCGTGCCCGTGGACGTGCCGCTGTGTGGGGCCTGTCTCACCCGGCCCACGCCGGCCGCGCTGCACGCCTGCGCGGCGGCTGTGGACTATGCCTACCCTTGGGACGGCCTGATCGCCCGCTTCAAGTTCCGCCAGGAGCCTGGCTGGGCCGGGCCTTTCGCGCGGCGGATGCTGCAGGCACCGCAGGCCGGCGCCCTGCTCTCGTCATGCAACCTCCTCGCCCCTGTGCCACTCACCCCGGCGCGCCTGGCCGGGCGCGGCTACAACCAGGCCTGGGAGCTGGTGAAAGCCCTGCGGCGCGCGAGCACGCCTGCCGCCCGGGCGCCGGCCCTGGCCGAGGCGCTGGTCCGCCTGACCGAGACCCCCGACCAGCACAGCCTGCCCCGTGAGCAGCGCCTGCGCAACCTGCAAGGCGTGTTCGCCGCCCACCCGTTGCACGCGCCCCGGCTGCACGGCCGGCACGTGCTGCTGGTGGACGACGTGACCACCACCGGCGCCACGCTGCAGGCAGCGGCCCAGGCCTTGCTGCAGGCAGGGGCGGTCCGGGTCAGCGCGCTGGTGTTCGCGCGCACGCCAGCGCGGTAAGCTCGCCCGCCACCATGTTCCACATCGTCCTCGTCCAACCTGAAATCCCGCCCAACACCGGCAACGTGATCCGGCTCAGCGCGAACACCGGGTGCACCCTGCACCTCATCGAGCCCCTGGGCTTCTCCATGGATGACCGCCACATGCGCCGCGCGGGGCTCGACTACCACGAGTACGCCGATCTGCGCCGCCACGCGGACTGGGCCAGCTTCCTGCAGACCGAAGCACCGGACCCGCAGCGCATGTTCGCCTTCACCACCCGGGGCAGCCACAGCGTGTTCGACAACACCTTCCAGGCCGGCGACTGGCTGGTGTTCGGCTCCGAGACGCGGGGGCTGCCCGACGCGCTGCGCGAGTCCTTTGCGCCCACGCAGCGCCTGCGGCTGCCCATGGTGCCTGGCCAGCGCAGCCTCAACCTGTCGAACGCCGTGGCGGTGACCGTGTTCGAGGCCTGGCGCCAGCGGCAGTTTGCGATGCCGGTTCCGTGACGCAGGTCACGCAAGTGGCGCACGGCATAGATCACATCGCGCGCGAAACGCGCAACATAGGCTTGCCAACCTGATCGGGACCGCGCGGCTCCACACCCTGTGGGCGGCGGCCCGATCGCCACTCTGCGCATCACGGACCGCCTGCATGGAGACCGCCCTGATTTCTGTCCTCACCCGGATCTTCCGCGTGAACCTCGCGTCTCGACAGCGCGCGCCCAAGAGCCCCAGCCTCAAGGAGTTGGCGCGCATCCGGCGCCATCTCGAGCGCAGCATCGAGGACTGCCCCGGCACACCCGCGATCCGGCTGCGCAAACAGATCGATCAGGCCCACACGCCGCAGGAACTCTGGCTGCTGCGCAACGACGCGTACCAGCTCATCTCGCAGCGGCACAACCAGTCGGTCGCCGCCGAGCGCATCAACCGGCTGATTCAGTACTTCGAAGGCTGGCTCGAGCCCAAGCAGCTCATCCGCATCAAGTAGGCCGGCCTGCCCGCGCGCTCAGGGGTACTGGCGCACCAGCGATTCGGCGAAGCACACCGGCTTGTCGGCCCCCTCGCGCTCCACCACCACGCCCCAGGTCATCTGCTGCCCACCCTGTTCGATGGACTCGATGGCCTGCAGCGTCAGGCGCGCGCGCAAACGGCTGCCCACCGGCACCGGCGCGGTGAAGCGCACGCGGTTCAGGCCGTAGTTCACCCCCATGCGCGTGTTCCGGATATCGAAAGAGGACTCGAAGAACACCGGCAGCAAGGACAGCGTGAGAAAGCCGTGCGCGATCGGCCCACCGAACGGCCCGGCCTTGGCGCGTTCCACGTCCACGTGGATCCATTGGTGGTCGCCAGTGGCCTCGGCGAAGCGGTTGACCTGCTCCTGGGTGATCACCACCCATTCGCTGACGGCCACTTCCTGGCCCACGCAAGCCGCCAGATCGGCCAGGGATTCAAAGGTTTTCATGCGAGCCACTGTATCGCCGGCCCCGCGCCGCGCATGTCGGGCCGGCGACACGGCACCGCCGGGTGTCAGCGATCAAGCCACTCGCAGATGCCCTGCCACTGCTTGAGGTCCTTCTCGACCCGGCTGGGCGTGACGTCGAACAGCGTGAGCCCGCGCGCCGCGAGGTGCACGTAGTTCTGCGTGTCGCGCAAGGCGCCCAGCACGGGCAGGCCCAGCCCGGTCACGAACTCGCCGAGCTTGTCGGCCGCGATGGTGCGCATGTCCACCCGCATGCCCACGATGCCCACCTGCAGCTGGCCCGCACGGCGGGACTCGGCCAACTCATCGATGAAGGCGCGCGTGGCGTAGATGTCGAAGATGCTGGGCTGCAACGGCACCAGCACCTTGTCGGCGATCTTGAGCACGTCCTTGAAGCGCCAGCCATGCAAACCAGCGGGGGTATCGAGCACCACGTGGGTGACGTCCTTGGGCGGCCGCGCGATCAGGTCCTGCGAAACCTCCCAGGTCTGGATCGGCCGGGCCTCGGGTGGGCGCAGGCGCAGCCAGAGGGCCGACGACTGCTGGCGATCGGCATCGCCCAGCATGACCGAGTGACCCTGGCGGGCAAAGTAGCCGGCGACGTTGGTCGACAGCGTGGACTTGCCAACGCCTCCTTTGGGATTCGCAACCACCACGATGGGCATGAAAAGCTCCTTTGTGTGCGGGACGCCCCACACGGACAGCGTGATGGGGAGGGGGGTATCGGGCGCTATGTTATCGCCACCGCGTCCCACACCAGTTTGCAACCGGTCAGGAACATCCCCACATAGATGAGCCGGTAGAACAGCTGAGGCTCGATGCGCTTGGCAATGTAGACCCCGAGCCAGACCCCGAACGGGGCGAACGGCAGCAGCGCCAGCGAGGTCGCCATGTTGCGCAGATCGAGCAGACCGAGCCAGGCGTACGGCACCCATTTGGCGAGGTTGACGAAGAAGAACAGGTAGGCCAGCGTGCCGGTGAAGACCGCTGGCGACAGACGCATCGGGATCACGTAGGCGTTGAGCGGCGGCCCACCGGCGTGCGCCACGAAGCTCGTGAAACCCGAGGTCACCGTGAGCAGCGCACCCACCCAGCGCGGCGGCGGCGCGCTGTCGGGGCGCGGCGGAAACAGCAGGCGCTGCGCCAGGAACACCAGGGTGAACACGCCCACCATGCCCGCCACCACGCGAGAATCGAGCCATTTGAAAAGCAAGGCCCCGACCACGAGGCCGACCAGGCTGCAGGGCACGAGGAACATCAGCAGGCGGCGGTCGAAGTTCTTGCGGAAGGCCGCCATGCCCAGCAGGTCCATCAGCAGCAGCACCGGCATCAGGATGGCGGCGGCCTGCGGCACCGTGACCGCCAGCGCCATCAAGGGCACGGCCAGGGAACCAAAGCCGGCGCCAAAGCCGCTCTTGCTGATGCCCAGCAGGAGCACCGCGGGAATCGCGACGAGGTAGAACGAGGGATCGGTGATGAGCGGGAAGTTCAAGCGCGCGATTGTCGCCGCAGGCGAATGCCCTTGCCTCCCGCCCGGCGAGAATCGGCGCATGCACAACATTCAGTTCTGGGGCGAGACCCTGCGCCTGCTGGTCGAGCTGGCGGCCACGGTGGCCTTTGCACTCTCCGGCATCCTCATGGGCGCGCGCATGCGGCTGGACGCCGTGGGCGTGGCGGTGGTGGGCTTCCTGGCCGCCTTCGGCGGCGGCACCCTGCGCGACCTGTTGCTCGATCAGCGCCCGTTCTTCTGGGTGCGCCACGTCGAGCTGCTCTGGGGCGTGCTCGGGCTGTGCGTGCTCGCCATGGTGTTCCTGCGCGGGCGCCACATGAAGCTCACCGAGCGCGCCATCCAGTGGCCCGATGCGCTGGGCCTGGGCCTGTTCACCGCCACCGGCGTGCACCAGGCCTTGCTGCTGAACATGCCGGCGCTGGTGGCCGTGCTCATGGGCCTGATCACCGGCGTGTTCGGTGGCGTGCTGCGCGACGTGGTCTGCAACGAGATCCCCACCGCCTTCAAGGACCACCGCCCCTATGCGCTCTGCGCCTTCGCCGGTGGCTGGCTTTACGTGGGACTGTGGGAGATCGAGGCCCCGGGCTGGATCGCCCTGGTGGCCTGCGTGGTGTTCACGGCCGGCCTGCGAGGCCTGGCCCTGTGGCGCAACTGGCAGCTTCCCGCGTGGAAGTTGTAGGCCCCCACGCTCCGCCGCTGCGCGGGTCGCAGCCCCCCGAGGGGGCTGAGCCCGGCCTTGGGGCGGCCCGGCGGCGGGCTCGCCCTCAGACCTTTTCGATCACGAGCGCGATGCCCTGGCCCACGCCAATGCACATGGTGCACAGCGCGTAGCGGCCACCGGTGGCGTGCAGGCGGTTGACCGCCGTGGTCGCCAGCCGCGCGCCGCTGGCGCCCAGCGGGTGGCCCAATGCGATCGCACCGCCCCAGGCGTTCACGCGCTCGTCGTCGTCCTTGAGCCCCAGCATGCGCAGCACCGCCAGGCCCTGCGCGGCAAAGGCCTCGTTGAGCTCGATCACGTCCAGCTGCTCCAGCTTCAGCCCGGTGAGCGCCAGCACCTTCTGTGTGGCCGGCGCCGGGCCAATGCCCATCACGCGCGGCGCCACGCCGGCCGTGGCCATGCCCACGATGCGCGCCTTGGGCGTCAGGCCGTTCTTCGCCGCCGTGGCCTCGTCGGCCAGCAGCAGCGCGCAGGCGCCGTCGTTCACGCCACTGGCGTTGCCTGCCGTCACCGTGCCATCGGGGCGCACCACGCCCTTGAGCTTGGCCAGCGCTTCCAGGCTGGTCTCGCGCGGGTGTTCGTCCTTGTCCACCACCAGCGGATCGCCCTTCTTCTGCGCGATGGTCACCGGCGTGATCTCGCGCGCGAGGTGGCCCGCCTTCTGCGCGGCCACGGCCTTGAGCTGGCTGGCCAGCGCCATGCGGTCCTGCGCCTCGCGCTCGATCTTGTAATCGGTCGCCACGTTCTCGGCCGTCTCGGGCATGGAGTCCACGCCGTACTGGGCCTTCATGAGCTTGTTGACGAAGCGCCAGCCGATGGTGGTGTCGTAGACCGCGTTGGCGCGGCTGAAGGCGCTCTCGGCCTTGGGCATCACGAAGGGCGCGCGGCTCATGCTCTCCACGCCGCCGGCGATCATCAGGCCGGCTTCACCGGCCTTGATGGTGCGCGCGGCCGAGCCCACGGCGTCCAGGCCGGAGCCGCACAGGCGGTTGATGGTGGCGCCGGGCAGCTCCAGCGGCAGGCCGGCGAGCAGGCCGGCCATGCGCGCGACGTTGCGGTTGTCTTCGCCGGCCTGGTTGGCGCAGCCAAAGAGGATGTCGGCCACGGCGGCCCAGTCCACGCCGGGGTTGCGCTGCATCAGCGCCTTGAGCGGGATCGCACCGAGGTCGTCGGCACGCACGCTGGAGAGGGCGCCGCCGTAGCGGCCGAAGGGGGTGCGAATCGCGTCGCAGATGAAGGCTTGGTTCATGTGTGTTCTCCTCAGGTCAACCTGCGACTGTACCCAAGCCGGGCGCAGGGGTGCGCGGCATGCGGGAGAATCCCCGCACCATGTTCAGCCCATCCCAAGCCGACGTGCGGCGCTTCTTCTGCGCCGTTCACCAGAAACAGTTGCTGCAACAACCCATGGAGGCCATCGAAACCCTGGCCGGCCAATGGATCGCCGAGCACAGCGAGTACCACGCCGAACTGTCCGACGTGGACGCGGCCCTGGCGCGCCTGGGCGAGCCCGACAGCGGCCGCGACAACCCCTTCCTGCACCTGTCCATGCACCTGTCCATCAGCGAGCAATGCAGCATCGACCAGCCCCCGGGCATCCGCCAGGCGGTGGAGCTGCTGGCCGCGCGGCGCGGCGACCTGCATGTGGCGCACCACGAGGTGATGGAGTGCCTGGGCAGCATGCTCTGGGAAAGCCAGCGCGCGGGCCGGCCACCCGACGGGCAGGCCTACATCGACGCGGTGCGGCGCAGGGCCACGCGGGACTGACCACAAAAAAAGCCGCTCGATGAGCGGCTTTCTTGATGGGTGGCGGCAGGTCAGCGGAAGCGCGATTGCGGCACGACCTTGAGTTCACCGTCCACCGTGGACAGGTACTTGGCGATCTCGCGCATTTCGGCCGGGGTGTACTGCTTGGCGATGCCGGCCATGATGCCGTTGGAGCGGCCGATCATGTTGTTGCCTTCGACCGTGTAGGCCTTGAGCGCGAAGAACAGGTAGTCGGCGTGCTGGCCGCCGATCTTGGGGTAGCTCGGGTCGATCGGCTTGCTGAAGTTGGCGCCGTGGCAGGAGGCGCAGGCGCCCTTCTCGATCAGCGCGGCGGCCGCGGTGCTGGCGGTGCGGGGCGCTTCGGGGGCGGCCTTGTCGGCCTGCGACGCGTAGTAGGCGCCCAGATCGGCCATGTCCTGCTCGCTCAGCGAGCCCGCGATGCCGCGCATGGTGGGGTGCTTGCGGTCGCCCTTCTTGTAGGCGTGGAGCGCCGCCACGATGTACTTGTCCGACTGGCCCGAGATCTTGGGGACCTTGTGGATCTCGGGGAAGCTGTTCTGGTAGCCGACGATGCCGTGGCAACCGATGCACATTTCGGCCTTCTTGTGGCCGGCTTGCACATCACCCGTGACGCCCTGGGCCTGGGCAGCGAGAGCGACGGAGAGGGTCGCAGCGGCGACAAGGGTGCGGGCGATCGTGGACAACATTGGAATCATTTTGCAAGCACAATGAATGGAACCGGCTGAGAAAATCAACCCCTGATTATATAGACTGGTCCTCAGCCCCGGCCACACCCCCGCCAACCTTCGCACAAGGCGCTTTTTCATGAAATTCCAAGGTTCCGAGAATTACGTTGCCACGCAAGACCTGATGCTGGCGGTGAACGCCGCCATCACCCTCAAGCGCCCGCTGCTCGTCAAGGGCGAGCCTGGCACCGGCAAGACCATGCTCGCCGAGGAAGTGGCCGGGGCGCTCAAGCTGCCGCTGCTGCAGTGGCACATCAAGAGCACCACCAAGGCGCAACAGGGCCTGTACGAGTACGACGCGGTGAGCCGCCTGCGCGATTCGCAGCTGGGCGACGAGCGCGTGAAGGACATCCACAACTACATCGTCAAGGGCGTGCTGTGGCAGGCCTTCACGGCGGACGAGCCGGTCGCGCTGCTGATCGACGAAATCGACAAGGCCGACATCGAGTTCCCCAACGACCTGCTGCGCGAACTCGACCGCATGGAGTTCTACTGCTACGAAACGCACGAGATGATCCGCGCCAAGCACCGCCCGCTGGTGTTCATCACCTCCAACAACGAGAAGGAACTGCCCGACGCCTTCCTGCGCCGCTGCTTCTTCCACTACATCAAGTTCCCCGACGCCGAGACCATGCAGCGCATCGTGGACGTGCACTTCCCCAAGCTCAAGAAGGAACTGCTGGCCGCGGCCATGAAGACCTTCTACGACGTGCGCAACCTGCCCGGCCTGAAGAAGAAGCCCAGCACCTCCGAGCTGCTGGACTGGCTCAAGCTGCTGATGGCCGAGGACATCCCGCTCGAAGCCCTGCAGAGCGCCGACAGCAAGGTCAGCGTGCCGCCGCTGGTGGGCGCGCTGCTCAAGAACGAGCAGGACACCACGCTCTTCGAGAAGCTGGTCTTCATGAACCAGCGCAACCGCTGAGCCCGCCATGGACAAGCAGACCCGCAATGCATTCAAGGAAGGCCTGGCCGATGCGTCGGGCTTCGTCATCGGCTCGCTGGCCGGCTGGGCCCTGGGCAAGCAGCTGGGCCTGGACTTCTTCGCCGCGCCCGATGCCTTCGGCTGGCGCGAGATGGCCGGCCTGGGCCTGATCGCCCTGGGCTGCGGCGTCGGCAAGCTGGTGGCCCGGCGCCTGATCGCGCCGCCACCGCCTCCCTCACCCTGATTTCCACGCCATGGCCTTCGTCGAACCCCTCACCCTGCGCGCCAACGGCCTTGCCCTGGTGCCGCTCGCGCTGGACCACGAGCAGGGGCTGCGCGCGGCCGCCGCCGACGGCGAGCTCTGGAAGCTGCGCATCACCTCGGTGCCCGAGCCCGGGCAGACGCGCGCCTACATCGAAACCGCGCTGCAGATGCGCGCCGAGGGCCACCGCTTTGCCTTCGCCGTGACCGACGAGGCCAGCGGCCGGGTGCTGGGCAGCACCAGCTACCACGACATCCTGCCGGCGGTGAAGCGGGTGGAGATCGGCTACACCTGGTACGCCCAGAGCGTGCAGCGCACCCACGTGAACACCACGTGCAAGCTGCTCATGATGGGCCACGCCTTCGACACGCTGGGCTGCCACGTGGTGGGCTGGCGCACCGACAATTACAACTTCGCCTCGCAGCGCGCGATCGAGCGGCTGGGCGCGAAAAAGGACGGCGTCATCCGCGGCCACGCCCTGCGCCGCGACGGCACCATCCGCGACACGGTGATGTACAGCATGCGCTCGGGCGAATGGCCCGAGGCCAAGGCCCAGCTGCTGTACCTGCGGGACATGCACGCCTGACGAACCCGGGAGATCGCCATGCTGATCGATTTCTTCTACACCCTGCGTTCGGCCAAGCTGCCGGTCTCCGTCAAAGAGTACCTGACGCTGCTCGAAGCGCTGCAGGCCGACGTGGTGGGACCGCGCAACCCAGAGGCCTGCTCCATGGACGACTTCTACTTCCTGGCGCGCACCGCGCTGGTGAAGGACGAGAAGCACTACGACAAATTCGACCGCGCCTTCGCCGCCTACTTCAAGGGCGTGGAGATGATCGCGGACTTCACCAAGCCGATCCCGGCCGACTGGCTGCGCCAGGAGATGGAGCGCATCCTCTCCGAAGAGCAGAAGGCCAACGCGCCGAAGATGGACTGGGACGAGCTCATGGAGACGCTGCGCAAGCGCCTCGAAGAGCAGAAGGAACGCCACGAGGGCGGCAGCAAGTGGATCGGCACCGGCGGCACCTCGCCGTTCGGCCACAGCGGGCAGAACCCGCAGGGCATCCGCATCGGTGGCAAGGGCGGCAACAAGACCGCCGTGAAGGTGTGGGAGCAGCGCGCCTACCGCGACTACGACGACACGCAGGAACTGGGCACGCGCAACATCAAGGTCGCGCTGCGCCGCCTGCGCAAGTTCGCGCGCGAAGGCAACGACCTCGAACTCGACCTGCCCGACACCATCCGCGCCACCGCCGCGAACGCCGGCTACCTGGACATCAAGATGATCCCGGAGCGGCACAACAACGTGAAGGTGCTGCTGCTCATGGACGTGGGCGGCACCATGGACGAACACATCCAGCGCGTGGAGGAGCTGTTCTCGGCGGTCAAGAGCGAGTTCAAGCACCTGGAGTTCTACTACTTCCACAACTGCGTCTACGACTTCATGTGGAAGAACAACCGCCGCCGCTACGCGGAGAAGTTCCCGACCTGGGACATCATCCGCAAGTACAACAAGGACTACAAACTCATCTTCGTCGGCGATGCCACGATGAGTCCTTACGAAATATTGCAACCTGGCGGCAGCGTGGAATACAACAACGAGGAGGCCGGCGCCGAGTGGCTGCAGCGCCTCACGCACGCGTTTCCGAAGTTTGCGTGGATCAACCCGGAACCCCAAGGGGTGTGGCAGTATCGACAGAGCATCAGCGTGATTCAGCAGCTGATGGGCCAGCGCATGTACCCGCTGACCTTGAAGGGGCTTGAAGACACGATGCGCCTGCTCTCGAAATAACGGCCGAATGACCTTTTCCTTTCCTGGCCATGCCCGCCGGGCATGGCCTTTCCTGTTGTGCGCGACCCTGCTGTGGCCGCTCGCCGCCCGCGCCCAGGACGACACGGATGCCGACGTGCCGCGTCCGCCGCGCGAGGCGCGCACGCCAGCCGGCGCGCGCTTCGAGATCGACATGCAGGCGCCCAGCGAGGCCATGCGCGACTTCCTGTTGCGCCACATGGAGGTGCAGCGCTACCGCGAACTGCGCAGCCTCGAAGCCAACGAACTGAGCCGCCTGCTGGCCCAGGCACCGGCCAACGTGCGCGAACTGCTGGCCACGCTCGGCCATTTCTCGCCCCAGGTCGAGGTGATCCCGCCCCCCGGGCTGGGCGAGGTGGCCGCCGCCACGAGCGATGGTGATCGCACCACCAGCCCCGCCTCGCTGGGCACCATCACCGTGAAGGTCGATCCCGGCCCGGTCACGCAGGTGGCCTCGGTCACGGTGTCCTTCGTGGGCGACATCGCCACCGCGCCCGAGGCCGAGGCGCAGCGCGCCGACATCGAGCGCGAGGCCGGCCTGATCACCGGCCTGCCCTTCTCGCAGGCCGACTGGGACCGCGCCAAGACCGCCGCGCTGCGGCGGCTGATCGCCCAGCGCTACCCCTCGGGCCGGATGCAGAACAGCCTGGCCGACATCGACACCCAGGCGCACCAGGCCCGGCTCTACATCGAACTCGATTCGGGCAAACCCATGCGCATGGGCGAGGTGGTGGTGCAAGGGGCCGAGCGCTACGACGCCGTGACCGCCGAGCGCCTGGTGCGCCTGACCGGCCTCACGCCCGGTAGCGACTACGACCTCGAGAAACTGCAGGACGCGCAACGCCGCATCGCCGAGAGCGGCTACTACGACTCGGTTTTCGTCTACGCCGAGACCTCGACCGACGGACAGACCCTGCCGGTGATGGTGCAGCTGCGCGAGAGCAAGCGGCAGAAGGTCGTGATCGGCATTGGCGGCAGCACCGACAACGGCGCTCGCCTGTCGCTGGAACACACGCACAACAGCGTGCCCGGCATCGGCTGGCGCGCGGTCAGCAAGCTGCAGCTGGAGCGCGACGACCAGCTCGCCAGCACCGACTGGAGCTCGATCCCGAACGACGACGGCTGGCGCAAGATCGCCGGCGCGCAGCTGGCCAAACAGCTCGACGACTTCACCACCACCAGCAGCCAGCGCCTGCGCGTGGGCCAGACGCAGCTGGGCGTCGAATACGACCGCAGCTTCTACCTGCAGTACGACCGCGCCCATGTGAAGAGCAGCCTGCTGTCCGCCGCGGCGCAGCAGGAAGCCAGGTCCGCCGTCAGCGCCAACTACGCGTGGACGCGGCGCCGCTTTGACGACCAGGTGTTTCCCAACCGCGGCTATGGCCTCGCGGTGGAACTGGGGGTGGGCTACACGCTGGGCAGCAGCCGCCAGCCCTTCACCCGCACGCAGGCGCGCTGGCTCACCTACTGGCCACTCGGTGCGATCGCCCGGGCCGCCGACCCGGTGCCCGGCCAGCCGCGCGACGTGAGCACGCCGTCGCGGCGCACGCAGCTGGGCCGCCTGGCCTTGCGCGTGGAAGGCGGTGCGGTGGTGGCGCGCGACTCGGCCCCCATTCCGGACACGCAGCTGTTCATCACCGGCGGCGACAACACCGTGCGCGGCTACGGCCTGCGCGACATCGGTGTGCCGCGCGCCGACGGCAGCATTGGGCCCGGCCGCTACAAAGGGGTGGTGAGCCTGGAGTGGCAGCGCCCCATCTTCAACGCCGACCAACGCTCCAACTGGGAAAACGTGCTCTTCATCGACGGCGGCGCCATCGCCAACAAGGCCGGCGACCTCAAGCCGGTGTGGGGTGTGGGCACCGGCATCCGCTACAACAGCCCGGTCGGCCCGCTCCAGCTGGACCTGGCCTATGGCCTGGAGGTCAGGCGTTTCCGCATCCACCTCAATGTGGGCTTCACGTTCTGATCGGCGCATGAACAGCGACAACGATCCCGACCGCATCGCCCCCCCGCCCTCGCGCATCGGCCGCGTGGTGCGCTGGGTGTTCGGCGGCCTGGCGGTGCTGGTGTTGCTGGTCCTGCTCGGCGTCGGCCTGTGGGCCGCCTCGCCCGGCTCGCTGGCCCAGGCCATCGGCTGGGGTCAATCGTTCATGGCCCGGCAGGGGCCGCAGGCCGGCACGCTGGAAGTGGCCGGTGTGCAGGGCAGCCTGCTGCGAGGCGGCCAGATCACGCAGTTGCAATGGGCGCGCGACGGCCTGAGCGTGCAGGCCAGCGACACGCGCATCGGCCTGAGCAACTGGTTCTGGGCCGACGCCGTGCTCGGGCGCGGCGTGCGCCTGTCGCAGCTCGACATCGGCCGCCTGCAGATCGACGACCAGCGCCCGCCCACGCCATCGGCCCCACCCGAGCCTCTGCAACCCATTACCCTGCCCCTGCCGGTCACCCTGCCCTGGTCGATCGGTGAACTGGTGCTGGCTGGCGAATCGCCGCTCACCCTCAGCGGCCTGAAAGGCCAGTACCGCTACCGCACGGCCGACCGCGCCTGGAACCTCGGCGTGACCGACGCGCACCAGTTCGACCTGGACAGCGTGGAGGTGGCCGGCGGCCGCTACCAGGCCAAGGCGGTGCTGGGCGCGCAAGCCCCGATGCCCCTGCGCGTGGACGCCAGCGGTGAGGTGCGCACCACCGTGCCGGGCGGTGAGCCCGTGACGCTGCAGGTCATCGCCAAGCTCACCGGCGTGCTGGCCACCACCGACGCCGCGCTCGACGCCAGCGCCAGCGTCAAGGCCACCGGAGGCATCGACCCGGCCCAGGCCCCCACGCTGGATGCCCAGGCCCGCCTGCGCCCATGGTGGCCGCAGCCGATCGAGACCGCCGACGCCACCATGGCCCGCATCGACCTCGCCGCCTTCTGGCCGCAGGCGCCGGTGACGCTGCTCAGCGGCACGGTGAAGGCCCAGCCCCAGGGCGAGGCCTGGCGCGCCGAGCTGAAGCTCACCAACGCCGCCAGCGGGCCGGCCGACCGGCAGCGCCTGCCGCTCGACCGGATCGAGGCCGCGCTCGAACAGCGCGGTGCGCGCTGGACGCTGACGCAACTGGACGCGCAGCTCGGCGGCGGCCGTGTGCAGGGCCAGGGCCAGTGGGAACCCGCCAGCGGCGCGCAGCCCTCGCCGCTGGGCCAGTGGCAGGGCGAGATCCAGGCCCGCCGCATCAACCCGGCCCAGCTCTGGAGCAGCATCGCCCCCGCCGCGCTCGACGGCACCGTCACGGCGCGCACGGTCGACACCGCCATCGACCTGGGCGCGCGCATCCAGCCGTCGGGCACGCAACCCCGGGGCGGCGCCCTGGCCGGCCTGCGGCTGCGCGAACTCGATGTGAAAGGCCGCTGGCGCCCCAGCGCCGACAGCGCCACGCAAGGCGTGCTCGACCTGCGCCAGGCCCGCCTGGGCGTGGCCGACGCCACGCTGGACGGCCAGGGCACGCTCGATACCCTGGCACGCAGCTTCGACGGCCAGTTCGCGCTGCAGCTGCCCGGTGCGCAGGCCCGCTGGAAGGGCAAGGCCGCGCACGCCCAAAGCAGCGGCGACCTGGACCTCAACCTGGACGACGCCAGCCGCGTGCTGGCCTGGGTGAGCAGCCTGCAGACCCTGCCCATCGTGGGCCCGTCGATCCGCACCGCGCTGGACGGCCAGCCGGGCCTGCAGGCCGAAGGCAGCGCCCGGCTCAACGCCGACTGGCAAGGTGGTCTGGGCGTGCTGGGCTACCCGCCGCCGGCGGCCGGCGCCACCCAGGCCGCCCCGCTGCGCCTGCAGCTCGGCCTGGACGCGCCGCGCCTGCGCATCGCGCGCGAGGTGGCCACCGGCGATCCGGCCAACCCCACCAGGGCGCAGGACATCCTTCTCAGCGCGCTCCAGCTGCAGGCCAACGGCCCGCCCGAGCGCCTGGCCCTCACCCTGGCCGGCCGGGCCGAACAAGGCCCCTGGCGCGCCGCCCTCGACACCCAGGGCGTGCTGCAACTGGGCAACGCCCGCCAGCCCGACATCGACACCGGCCGCCTGGAACTCAGCCGGCTGAAACTGCAGGCCACCGACAGCGCGCGGCCCGACCGCACCGTGGAATGGACGCTGGAGAGCACCAACGCGCTGGGCGTGCAATGGCAGGGCGCGCGCGGCGATACGCTGCAGGTGCAGGCCGACGCCGGCCAGCTGCGGCTGCAGCCCGTGTTCCGCCGCCGCGCAGCGCCCGCGTCCCCGGTGGCCGTGTCGGCCGCGGCCGCCGGCCCGGCCGCCCCCCCCCCCCCCCACACCCCCCCCCA
>NZ_JBYTAE010000026.1:43279-62597 GCF_058787875.1 Hydrogenophaga sp. FW305-3-2-15-A-LB1
GGGCCCGCCGCCACGCCCACCGTCACCACCCCCATGACGCTGGCCTGGGAACGCATCACCTGGCGGGCCGGCGCGCTCGACACGCGCGGCCAGCTCAGCCACCTGCCGCTGTCCTGGGTGGATGCCCTCGCCACGCCCGAGGGCGCGCGCCATGGCCCGCTGAGCGAATCCGGCCTGGGCGGCGACGTGGTGTTCGACGGCTCATGGGACCTCACCCTGCCGGCCGACCCCAGCGCGCCGCCCCGCCTGGCGGCGCAGTTGCGCCGGCGCAGCGGCGACCTCTCGGTGCAGACCGACGGCGCCTTCGACGAGAACACCGCATCCACCCAGCGCCTGCAGACCGGCATCCGCGAAGCCCAGCTGGACGTGGAAACCCAGGGCAGCAATGTGCTGGCGCGCCTGCGCTGGGACAGCGAGCGCCTGGGCCAGGCCAGCGCCGACGTGAGCACCACGCTGAGCCCGCCCAACGCCGCCGAGCCCGCCTGGCACTGGGCCGAGCAGGCGCCCTTGCGCGGCACCCTCAAGGCCAGCCTGCCTCAGGTGGGCGTGTGGTCCGCGCTGGCGCCGCCCGGCTGGCGCGTGCGCGGTTCCCTGGGCGCCGATCTCACGCTGGGCGGCACGCGCGACAAACCCCTGCTCAACGGCTCGCTCAACGCCGACGACCTGGCCCTGCGCTCGCTGGTCAATGGCATCGCCTTCTCGCGCGGGCAGCTGCGCGCCACGCTCGCGGGCGAACGCATCACCATCGACCGTTTTTACCTGCAGGGCCTGGGTGGCGTGCAGAACGGCGGCACGCTGCTGGCCACCGGCAGCACCGAGTGGCGCACCGTCACGGTGAACGGCCAGCCGCGCCGCCAGCCCTACATCAGCCTGCAGGCCACCGCCACGAAACTGCGCGTGTCCACCCGCGCCGACCGCATGCTCACGCTCTCGGGCCAGTTGCAGGCCGAGCTGGCGGGCACGGCGCTGCAGCTGCGCGGCCAGCTCACGGCCGATGAGGCCCGTTTCGTGCTGCCCGACGAGTCCACCCCCAGCCTCGGCGCGGACGTGGTGGTGCGTGGCACCGAGCGGCCGCTGGAAGACCCGAACGCCTTCCGTGTGCAACCGGATGTGCTGGTGGACCTGAACCTGGGCAACAACTTCGAGGTGCGCGGCCAGGGCCTGCAGACGCGCCTGACCGGCCAGCTCAATGTGCGCAGCACCCCCACTTCGCCCGCGCCGCGCGTGCTGGGCGAGGTGCGCACGGAGCGCGGTACCTACCGGGCCTACGGCCAGCGGCTCGACATCGAAACCGGCGTGTTGCGCTTCAACGGGCCTTACGACAACCCCACGCTGGACATCTCCGCCGTGCGCCCCAACACCACGCAGCGCGTGGGTGTGCTCATCAGCGGCTCGGCGCAGTTGCCGCGCGTGCGCCTGTTCTCCGACCCCGAACTGCCCGACAGCGAGAAGCTCGCCTGGCTGGTGCTGGGGCGCCCGGCCAGCGGCGCCGGGGCCGAAGCCGCCGTGCTGCAACAGGCCGCGCTGGCCCTGCTCTCGCGCAACGGTGGCAACCTGGACGGCGGCCTGGCCAGCGCCTTCGGTCTGGACGAGCTGTCCTTTGCCGGCAGCTCCACCAACGCCGATGGCACCACCTCGTCGGCCGCGCTCACGCTGGGCAAGCGCCTGTCCAACAAGCTCTACCTGACCTACGAAGCCAGCCTGGCCGGGGCCATGGGCACGGTCTCGATGTTCTACGACCTCTCGCGGCGCGTCACGGTGCGCGCGCGGGCGGGTGAAGAGAACGCCATCGACCTGATCTTCACAACGACATTTGACTGACCCCCGCGCCGCGCCGTGGGCGCGTCCCCCCTTTCAGGGGGCAACACCTGCGGCCTGGCAAAGCCAGCTCCGCGGTGTTCCGGACTTCATCATTTCGCGCCGGAAAGGCCTCAGGCGACCTTGGCCACCGCCGGCTGGTTGGCGGCCTCCGCCACGTGCGCGCGGATCTCGCTCTCGGCCGTCGCCAGACCCTGGGCCTTGGCATCCGGGCCCATCGCCACACCTTCGGCGCGCACGAAGCGCACATCGGTGATGCCGAAGAAGCCCAGCACCGTCTGCAGGTAGGTTTCCTGGTGCTCCATGGCGCGGCCCCCTTCGCTGGTGGAGTACACGCCGCCACGGCTGAGCACCACGATCACCGTCTTGCCACCGGCCAGGCCCACCGGGCCCTGCTCGGTGTACTTGAAGGTGCGGCCACCCTGGGCCACGCGGTCGATCCAGGCCTTGAGCTGGGTCGGGATGGTGAAGTTGTACAGAGGGGCACCGATCACCACCGCGTCGGCCGCCAGAAACTGGCTCACCAGCGCTTCGGAGACGGCGTTTTCCTGGCGTTGCGCCTCGGTGGCGGCGGCCTGGCCGGTGCGAAAGCCCAGCGCGTCGGCGCTCAGGTGGGCCGGCGCGTTGACCGCCAGATCCAGGTGCTGCACTTGCGTGCCGGGATGGACCGCCACCCAGGTCGCCACGGTCTGGGCGGTCAGTTGACGGGAAACCGACTGGTCGCCGGTGATCGCGGAATCGATGTGAAGCAGTTGCATGGAAATCTCCTGAAAAAGTTGACAGCCACGCCAGGTGACCATGGATAGATTGTGATTTCGATGCCAATACTTGATAAGACGGCATTCTTACGACATATCGTTCCATAATCAGGACAATCAACGGGAAACGCCATGCAAGACCTGAACGACATGATCCTGTTCGCCGAGGTGGTGGAACACGGCGGTTTCGCGGCCGCCGGCCGCGCGCTGGGCCTGCCCAAGTCGCGCCTGTCGCGCCGCATCGCCGGGCTGGAGGCGCAGTTGGGCGTGCGGCTGTTGCAGCGCACCACGCGCAAGCTCTCGCTGACCGACGTGGGCGAGACCTACCTGCGCCACTGCCAGGCCCTGCGCGAATCCGCCCAGGCCGCCGCCGACGCCGTGGCCCACGCGCAAACCGAGCCGCGCGGCACCATCCGCGTGGTCTGCCCCGTCACGCTGGCGCAGACCGTGCTGGGCGGCGTGATGCCGATCTACCTCGCGCGGCACCCGCAGGTGCGCGTGGAGATGGAGGTCAACAACCGCGTGGTCGATCTCGTGAAGGACGGCGTGGACGTGGCGCTGCGCGTGCGACTCACGCTGGAGGAAAGCGGCAGCCTGATCGTCAAGCGGCTGGACGACGCGCGCTCGGTGCTGGTGGCCAGCCCGGCGCTGCTGGCGCGCCAGGGCACGCCCACCACGCTGGAGGAAGCCGGCCGGCTCGACAGCGTGGCCATGTCCGCCACCGAGGGCAAGACCAGCATCCGCCTGACCAGCCCCGAAGGGCGCGAGGCCGTGCTGCAGTTCACCCCCCGCTACATCGCCGACGACCTGCTCACCCTCAAGCTCGCCGTGCTCGGCGGCAGCGGCATGTGCTGGCTGCCCGACTACATGTGCGAGGACGAACTGCGCAGCGGCCAGCTGGTGCGCCTGCTGCCCGACTGGTCCACGCCGGTGGGTGTGGTGCATGCGGTGTTTCCCTCGCGCCGGGGCCTCTCGCCCGCGGTGCGCAGCTTTCTCGATTTCCTGGCCGAATACGTGCCCGTGTGCGGCAAGCTGCAGCGCCGCGAGGGGGCGTCCCGGCTGCAGCCCGCCCCGTACAATGCGGGCTCTTTTTCGCCGCCATAGTTCAATGGATAGAACGAGCGCCTCCTAAGCGCTAGATACAGGTTCGATTCCTGTTGGTGGTACCACCTCGAGCCACCATGTCCGAACCGCTGCCCGGCGGCGAACTCGTCCATCAGCTGCGCCGCCTGGGCCTGGCCGCGGGCGACGTGGTCATGGTGCACGCCTCGCTCAAGGCCATCGGGCCGGTGGCCGGCGGCGCCCCGCAGGTCGTGCGGGCGCTGCAGGAGAGCATCGGCCCGGGCGGCACGCTCATGGCCTATGTGTCCTGGGACCGCTCCCCCTACGAAGAGACCCTGAACGGCGCCACGCTGGGCGCCGCCGCGCGCGAGGCCTGGCCGGCATTCGACCCGGCCAGCGCCGGCACCGAACGCAGTTTCGGCCTGCTCAATGCCTTCATCTGCCACACACCCGGCGTGCGGCGCAGCGCGCACCCCGACGCCAACATGGCCGCCCTGGGCGCGAAGGCGGACGAGCTGGTCGCGCCCCATTCGCTCCAGGAGGGCTACGGACCCGGTTCACCGCTGGACCGCTTCGTGCAACTGGGCGGCCAGGTGCTGCTGCTCGGTGCGCCCCTGGACGCGGTGACGGTGCTGCACCACGCCGAGACCCTGGCCGACATCCCGAACAAGCGCCGCGTGCGCTACGAACAACCGGTGCTCGACGACCAAGGCCGCAAGGTCTGGCGCGCGGCCGAGGAGTTCGACACCAATGGCATCCTGGACGGCTTCGCGCAAGACGGCGCCCTGGACACGGTGGAGACCATCGCGCGGGCCTACGTGGCCGAAGGCCGCCACCGCACGGGCCGTGTGGGCCAGGCCGACTGCCATCTGTTCGATGCACGGGACCTCGTGCGCTTCGGCAAGGCCTGGCTCGAACAGCGCTTTGGCGAGCAGGCTCAGCGCAGCATGAGGTAACCCACGCCGATCGCGGCGGCCAGCCCCACCGCATCGGCGAACAGCGCACAGGCCAGCGCGTGCCGCGCGTGCTGGATGCCCACGCTGCCGAAGTACACCGCGAGCACGTAGAAGGTGGTTTCGGTCGAGCCCTGCACGATGGCCGCGAGCCGGCCCGCGAACGAGTCCACGCCGTGCGTCTGCATCACGTCGATCATCAGCCCGCGCGCGCCCGCGCCCGACAGCACCTTCATCAGGCCCACCGGCAGCGCGGGCAGGAAGTCGGTGTTCCAGCCCATCGCGGCCACCATCGCGCCGATGCCCGAGAGCAGGAAGTCCATGCAACCGGCGGCGCGGAACACGCCGATGGCGATCAGGATCGCGATGAGGTAGGGCACGATCTGGATCGCCACGCCAAAGCCTTCCTTGGCACCGTCGATGAAGGCGTCGTACACGTTCAGGCGCTTCCAGGCCCCGGCCAGCACGAACAGCATCACCACGCTCAGGATCACCGCCGCGCCGGTGGTGCCGGCCACGCGCGCGGCCTGTTCGGCCGGCAGGCGGGCCAGCGCGGTCACGGCCGCCGCGAGCAGGCCGGCCACCGCCAGCACCGGCAGCAGGAACCGCGCGCGCCACAGCGGCAGGCGCTGGCACACAGCCACCGCCAGCACCCCAGCGAGCAGCGAGGTGAAGGTGACCAGCAGCGTGGGCAGAAAAATGTCCGCCGCGTTGAACCCCGCGCCCAGGCCCTGCTTGAGCGCGACGCTCTGGCGGATGGCGATCACCGAAGTGGGGATCAGCGTGAGGCCCGCCGTGTTCATCACCACGAACATGATCTGCGCGTTGCTCGCCGTGCCGGGTGCTTCGGTGTTGAGCGTCTGCAGCTCGCGCATGGCTTTCAGGCCCAGCGGTGTGGCCGCGTTGTCCAGACCCAGCAGGTTGGCCGAGATGTTCATGGTCATCGCGCCCTGCGCCGGGTGGCCTTGCGGCACGGCGGGGAAGAGGCGGCGCAGCAGCGGCCCGGCGAGGCGGGCGAGCAGCTCGATCATGCCGGCGCGCTCGCCCACGCGCATGAGCCCCAGCCACAGCGCCATCACACCGGCCAGGCCGAGCGAGATCTCGAAACCCGAGCGCGCGCCATCGAACATGGCCGTCAACAGCGCTTGTAAGATGCCCTGCTCACCCAGCAGCCAACGCGCGACGGCGGTGGCGAAAGCCACGATGAAGAAACCGACCCAGACCCAGTTCAGCGCCATGGAGAGCGATGGTAGCGCCCACGGAGACCTGTCCATGCAATCGATCAACCACCCCCGCCGTTCGTTCCTCTGCGCCCTCGGTCTGGCACTGGCCCTGTCGGCCCCCTCGGTGCAGGCCCAGGCCAGGTTCGTGCAGACGCCCTACAAGAACCCCAAGGCCCTGTTCGACATCTACCTCGACCACCCGGCCAAGCTGGGCGCCGCGCTGTACTGGCTGCGCTCGTTCGTGAACCCGCTCACCGAAGCGCCCTACAGCTTCTTCAACGAGGACATGAGCGTGATCGTGCTGCTGCACGGCACCGAACTCGTGGCGCTGGCGAAGAAGAACGAGGCGAAGTACGAAGAGGTGGTGCAGCGCATGCGCTACTACACCGAACTGGGCGTGAAGTTCAAGGTCTGCGGGCTGGCGCTGCAGGACTTCGGCTACACCGCGGCCGACATGCAGCCCTTCGTGGAGGTGACGCCCTCGGCCATCACCGAGCTGGTGCACTGGCAGAACCAGGGCTACGCGCTGGTCACGCCCACGGTGGTGGACAAAAAGCTGTCGGTGGAGGAGATTCGCTGAACGGCCCACCCGCCGTTCGTCGCGCGGCGCCGGCCGATGTCGAAACGGCCGCGCCTGGCACGTCGTCAGGTGGCAAGCCCCCTTCATCCACCCTTCAGGAGATCCCCATGTCGACGCAACTCAGTGCCTACCTGTCCTACAACGGCAACTGCGCCGAGGCGATGCAGTTCTATGCCAAGCTGTTCAACGCCAAGCTCGAGGCCCTCATCACCTATGGCGAGATGCCCGGCGGCGAACCGGTGCCGCCCGAGAACGCCAAGCTCATCATGCACGCTTACCTGGTGCACCCGGACTTCGCCCTCATGGCCGGCGACGCGCCGCCCGGCGTGCCCTTCGCGGGCATCCAGGGCTGCATGATGGCCATCACCTTCCCCACCGTGGCCGAGGCCGAGCGCGTCTTCAAGGCCCTGGCGGACGGCGGCAAGGTGACCATGCCGCTGTCCGAAACCTTCTGGGCCGACACCTTCGGCATGGTGACCGATCGTTTCGGCACGCCCTGGGGCATCAACGGCGGGCCGAGGGAAATGGCCAAGCCGTGACCGAGGCGGCGCCCGGGCTGCAGGCCACCATCAAGTGGGGTGGCCGGTTCGCTGAACCGGCCAGAGCCGGTCAGAGCTGGCCTTCGCTCAGGGTGTCGAGCTGGAAGCGGCCACTGCGGTCCCACAGCCAGGTGTCGACGCTGCGCACGCGGCCCCAGCCCGGTGGGTTGGGGAACGGCGCGGCCTGCCGCACGAGGCGGTCGATCTCCGCCATCACCTCCGGCGCGTGGCTCGGTCCGCGCAACCAGCGCACCGCGTCCACGCCGCCGCTGCGGTCGATTTCGAGCTCCATCACCCCGATGGCGTACAGCATCGGCGGCAGCTTGCCCCGGTAGATGCGGTCCGGGTAGCGGCGGTAGATGTGGTTCGCCACCGCGAGCCGGTAGCTGGCGTCGGCCAGCGGCGGACGGCTGGAGCCCGAGGGCAGGACCGAGCAGCCCGCCGCGAGCAGGCCGGCCGCGCCGGCGGCGGCCAGCAGCCGGCGGCGCCCAGGCAACAAGGAAGGCGGTGAGGACAGGGTGAGGTCGGTGGTGTTCGGCATGGCGACAGCATACGGCCCTGTGCAGGCCTGGCGCACAAGCAATCGCAACAGCTGTTACCGCCTGCCGGCCGCCGGTGGCGCCACCGGCGCGGCCACGAAGCCTTCCTGCAGCAGCAGCTGTGCGCGGATCGCGTCGATGAAAGCCGTCACGCGCGCGGGGCGGTGGCGGCCCGGCAGCAAGGCCACGTGGATGCCTACGGGCGCGAGCGCCCACTGCGGCAGCACACGCACCAGCCGGCCGGCGGCGATGTCTTCACGGCACATCCAGGGCGCGGCCGATCCGATGCCTGCGCCGTTGAGGATGGCCCGGTAACTCGCGGGCAGGCTCGGCGTGCGAAAGGGCGTGTTCAGCGTGACCATGCGCGCGGCGCCATCGCTGCGGCGCACGAGCTGCACCGTGCCCACCACGTGCGCGGCCAGCCCGATGAAGGGCAGCCGAGGCAGGCGCGCCAGCGTCACCGGGCCGATGCGCTCCACCAGCGCAGGCGTGGCCACCAGCACGCGCTCCATCGTGCCCAGCGTGCGGCAGACGATGTCCTGGTCGGGCACCTCGCCCACGAAAACGCAGCACTCCGCCCCCGTGGCCGAGAGGTCGGTGTAGCGCTCGGCCAGCGCCAGTTCCACGCGCAGCCGGGGGTGCGCCGCCATCAGGCCGGTGAGCGCGTCGGTCAGGAAACTGGCGCCGTAGCCCGCCGGGCCGATCACGCGCAGGGTGCCCTCGGGCCGGCTCTGGCGGCCCTGCAGCCGGTCGGACAGTCCGGCCCATCGCTCGCCCAGGTCGCGCGCCTCCAGCAGCAGCGTCTGGCCCTCGTCGGTCAGCGAGAAGGTGGAGGTGGTGCGGTTCACCAGCTTGCAGCCCAGCAGGGATTCGAGTTCCACCAGGCGCCGGCTCACCGTGGGCTGCGTGGTGCCCAGTTGCCGCGCCGCCTTGCTCAGCGAGCGCGCCTCGCTGATGTGCTGGAAGGTGTCGAGCAGTTCGAGTCGGTCGTAGGTCGTCTTCATACGTGATGTGTATAGCACTTACATCGTCCATGCGTCTAGCGAGCGAAGCTCTCTTTGCGTACCGTGGCGGCTTCGAACAGGAGACAAGACGTGAGCACGCATTCCAAGACGGCCCCCACCGCGGACGACGCCGCCGCCATCCCCGACACGCTGTGGACCCCGAGCGCGGACGACATCGGCGCCAGCCGCCTGGCGCGCTACGAGCGCTGGCTCGCCGAGCAGCACGGCCTGCGCTTCGACGGCTATGCGGCGTTGTGGCAATGGTCGGTGCAGCACCTGGACACCTTCTGGCGCAGCATCTGGGACCACTTCGAGGTGCTGGCCGACGGTTCACCCGAACCCGTGCTCGCGAGCCGCGAGATGCCCGGCGCGCGCTGGTTTCCGAACACGCGGCTGAACTACACGGAGCACGTCTTCCGACAGGCCAGCGCAGAGCGCCCCGCGCTGGTGGTGCGCACCGAAGGCGAGGAAGCGCGCGAGGTGTCCTGGGCGGCGCTGCGCCAGATGACCGCGGCCTTCGCGGCCACCCTGCGGGATCGCGGCGTGCAGCCGGGCGACCGCGTGGCGTCCTACCTGCCGAACCAGGCCGAGACCGTGGCGGCCTTCCTGGCCTGCGCCAGCCTGGGTGCCATCTGGTCGAGTTGCGCGCCCGACATGGGCCCCTCGGTGGTGTTCGACCGCCTGAGCCAGATCGAGCCCAAGGTGCTGCTGGCCACCGACAGCTACCGCTACAACGGCAAGGTGCATGACCGCCACGACACCGTGGACCAGTTGCTCGAGCGCCTGCCCAGCGTGCGCACCGTGGTGCACCTGCCCGGCCCGCTGGCGAATGAACGCGCCGTGGCGTGGCGCGACCGCCTGGCATGGGACGGCGCGATGCAACAGCACGCACACGCCGAGCTGCGCTTCGAGCGCCTGCCCTTCGACCACCCGCTGTGGATCGTCTATTCCTCCGGCACCACCGGCCTGCCCAAGGCCATGGTGCACGGCCACGGCGGCGTGGTGCTCACCCACCTCAAGACGCTCGCGCTGCAGCACGACCTGCGCGAAGGCGACCGCATGCTGTTCCTCGGCGGCACCGGCTGGATCGTCTGGAACCTGCAGATCGGCGGCCTGCTCACCGGCGCCACCACCGTGCTCTACGACGGTAACCCCGCCTGGCCCGACGACGAGGCGCTCTGGCGCTTCATGGACCGGCACGGCGTCACGCTGTTCGGCTGTGGCGCGGCCTTCCTCATGAACTGCATGAAGCGCGGCCTGCGCCCACGCGACTTCGCCGCCCTGCCGGCGCTGCGCGCGATCAACTCGACCGGCTCGCCGCTGTCCATCGACGCCTACCACTGGGTCTACGGCGCGGTGAAAAGCGACCTCTGGCTGGCCTCGGTCAGCGGCGGCACCGACATCGCCTCGGGCTTCGTGGCCTGCGCGCCGGGCCTGCCCGTGGTGGCGGGCGAGATCCAGTGCGCCGAGCTCGGCGTGGCGGCCCAGTCCTTCAACGAGGCGGGCCAGCCGGTGCAGGACGAGGTCGGCGAACTGGTGATCACGCAACCCATGCCCTCGATGCCGCTGTTCTTCTGGAACGACGCCGACGGCCAGCGCTACCGCGAGAGCTACTTCGACACTTTCCCCGGCGTCTGGCGCCATGGCGACTGGATCCGCTTCACGCCGCGCGGCACCGCCGTCATCTACGGCCGCTCCGACAGCACCATCAACCGCTTCGGCATCCGCATGGGCACGGCCGAGATCTACCGCGTCGTCGAGGAGATGCCGCAGGTGCGCGACAGCCTGGTGGTCGACCTCGAGTACCTGGGCCGACCGTCCTTTTTGCCGCTGTTCGTGGTGTTGCAGCTGGGCGTTGTGCTGGACGACGCGCTCAAGGCCGCCATCGCCGGGCAGATCCGCACCAAGGCCTCGGCGCGCCATGTGCCGAACGAGATCTACCTGGTGGACGAGATTCCGCGCACCCTCACCGGCAAGAAGATGGAAGTGCCGGTGCGCAAGCTGCTGCTGGGCACCCCGCTGGAGAAGGTGGCCAGCCCCGACGCCATGGTCAACCCACGCAGCCTGGACTTCTTCGTGCGGCTCGCCCTCGAACTCAACACGCCGGGCACCGCGCCCGCCTGAGTGCCTTCGCTTTTTCCACTACCCACACAGGAGACAACCAGCATGATGCAACGCCGCCAACTCACCCGCCTGGCCCTCGCCCTGGGCGCCACTTTGAGCCTCGGCGCCGCGCCCGCGCTCGCCCAGCCGGCCTACCCGAGCAAGCCGCTCACCATCGTCGTGCCTTTCGTGCCCGGCGGCCCGGTGGACGTGATGGCGCGCACGCTCGGCGATGCCCTGGGCAAGTCGCTGAACGTGCCGGTGGTGATCGACAACCGCGCCGGCGCGGGCGGCAACATCGGCAGCCAGCACGTGGCCAAGGCCCCCGCCGACGGCTACACGCTGCTCATGGCCACGGGCAGCATCCTGAGCATCAACGAGGCGCTGTATCCCCGCCTCGGGTTCGAGCCCGGCAAGGACTTCGCCCCGGTCTCGCTGGTGGGCGACATGCCGCTGATCGTCACCGTCAACGCCTCGGTGCCGGTGAAGAACGTGGCCGAACTCGTGGCGCAGGCCAAGGCCAGACCCGACAGCCTGCTGCTGAGTTCGCCGGGCAACGGCACCACGCCGCACCTGGCCACCGAACTGCTCAAGCGCGAAGCCGGTGTGACCCTGGTCCACGTGCCCTACAAAGGCGGCGCCGAGTCGGCCACGGCCATCCTGTCCAACCAGGTCACTGGCGGCATCGAATCCCCGCCCGCCGTGCTGCCGCACATCCGCGCGGGCAAGATGCGCGCGCTCGCCATCGCCGGCCCGGAGCGCCTGGACAGCCTGCCCGACGTGCCGACCACCACCGAAGCGGGCCTGCCCGGCCTGCAGATCGTGAGCTGGTTCGGTCTGGTCGCACCGGCCGGCACGCCGGCCGCGGTGATCGACAAGCTCAACAAGGAAACACTCGCCGCGCTCAAGACCGACGAAGTGAAGGCCCGTTTCGAGCGCCTCTCGATCCGCCCGATGGGCAGCACGCCCGCCGCACTGGCCACGCTGGCGCAGCAGGACCGCGTGAAGTGGGGCCAGATCGTCAAGGCCTCGGGTGTGCGCCTCGACTGAGGCGCGCCGCTTTCACCTCGCCCGCAAGGTGCGGCTGAGCAGGATCACCGGCACCAGCCCCACCAGCACCAGCGTGAGCGCCGGCAGCGCCGCCTCGCCCAGGCGTTCGTCGCGCGCGAGCTGGTAGGTCACCACCGCCAGGGTGTCGCTGTTGA
The DNA here is from genome assembly GCF_058787875.1 of Hydrogenophaga sp. FW305-3-2-15-A-LB1. Classification (NCBI taxonomy): domain Bacteria; kingdom Pseudomonadati; phylum Pseudomonadota; class Betaproteobacteria; order Burkholderiales; family Comamonadaceae; genus Hydrogenophaga; species Hydrogenophaga sp. FW305-3-2-15-A-LB1. Next base: position 55,064 of record NZ_JBYTAE010000026.1, read on the forward strand.
AGGGCCGCAGCACCAGGGTGGCGGGCAGCTCCTTCATCACGTCCACGAACACCAGCAGCGCGGCCGCGGCGGTGGAGCGCTTGAGCAGCGGCCAGTGCACGCGCGCCGCCAGGCCCAGGCCGGTGGTGCCGAGCATGCGGGCCGAGTCGTCGAGGCTGGCCGGGATGCGCGCGTAACCACTCTGCAGCGATTGCAGGGCCACGGCGGTGAAGCGCACGAGATAGGCCCACACGATGCCGAGCGCGGTGGCGGTGACCCAATAGCCCACGCTGGCCTCGGGCCACAGAGACTGCACCCAGCCCACCGGCAGCAACAGGCCGACCACGATCACCGCGCCGGGCACGGCATAACCCAGGCTCACGAGCTGCACCACGCCGCGCGTGAGCCGGCCCGGCCGTGCGCGCAACGCGAACGCCAGCGCCAGCGCGATCGCGGTGGTCAGCGCGGCCGCCAGGCTGGCCAGCCACACGCTGCTGCGCGACCACTGCAGGAAGGAGGTCCACGGCAGGTCGTCCCAGCCCCCGATGAGCGGGCGCAGCATGAACAGCACCGGCAGCACGAAGCCGAAGGCGATGGGCAGCACACAGGCCAGCACGGCGCACACGGCGCGCCCGCCTTGCAGGCGCGTGGGCTGGGCTTCGGCGCTGCCGGCGCGCTGGCCGCGCAGCGTGGCGAACCGCAGCCGGCGCTGGGCGCGGTGTTCGAGCCACAGGAGCAGGGCCACCAGCGCCAGCAGCATCGTGGCGAGCTGGGCGGCGGCCATGCGGTTGTCCATCGCGAGCCAGGCCTTGTAGACACCGGCCGTGAAGGTCTGGATGCCGAAGTAGCTGGCCACGCCGAAATCCGCCAGCGTTTCCATGAGCGCGAGCGCCACGCCCGCGGCCACGGCCGGGCGTGCCAGCGGCAGCGCCACTTCGCGGATGCGCCGCGCCAGCGGCGCGCCCAGCAGGCGCGCGGCTTCCATGAGCTGGGCCGCGCGCTCGGCCAGCGCGGTGCGCGCCAGCAGGTAGACGTAGGGGTAGAGCGAGAAGGTGAACACCCAGACCGCGCCCGGCGTGCTGCGCACCTCGGGCAGCAGGCGCCCGGACAGGCCGAAGGTCTCGCGCAACCCCACCTGCAGGGGGCCGCTGAACTGCAGGAAGTCGGTGTAGGCATAGGCCACCACATAGGCCGGCATGGCCAGCGGCAGCAGCAGGGCCCATTCGAAGAAACGGCGGCCGGGGAAGTCGAACAGCGTGACCGCGCTGGCCGTGGCCATGCCCACCACCGCCACGCCGATCGCCACGCTCACGCACAACACCAGCGTGGTGAGCGCGTACTCCGGCAGCACGGTCTGCGCCATCTGCGAGAGCACGTCGCGCGCGGCGGCATCGAACTCGAACCAGGACGCCCCCAGCGACAGCACCGGCAGCGTGAGCAGCAGCGCAAGCAGGATCAACAGGGCGGGAGCCAACCAACGCAGCATGGGCAGGTTTCAGGTGAAAGGGCCATCGACCCGCGTCAACACAAATGAGAATTGTAGTTATCTAGAATAGACCGCCTATGTTCCTGAACGTCTCTCAACTCAGCGTGCGGTACGCGGGCCAGTCCCAAGCCGCGGTGGATGGTGTCTCGCTGGGGCTGCGCGCAGGCGACATCGGCGTGCTCATCGGCCCCTCGGGCTGCGGCAAGACCACCCTGCTGCGCGCGGTCGCCGGCCTGGAACGCGCCAGCGGCGGCAGCATCACGCTCGACGGCGAGACCGTGAGCGACAGCCAGCACCACATGCCGGCCGAGCAGCGCCGCATCGGCATGGTGTTCCAGGACTACGCCCTGTTTCCCCACCTCGACGTGGGCCGCAACATCGCCTTCGGCATCGACCGCCTGCCGCGCGCCGAGCGCGAGGCCCGCGTGGACGAGGTGCTGCGCCTGGTCGGCCTGGCCGGCATGCAGGCGCGCTTTCCGCACGAGCTCTCGGGCGGCCAGCAGCAGCGCGTGGCCCTGGCCCGCGCACTGGCGCCGCGCCCGCGCCTGCTGCTGCTCGACGAACCCTTCTCCAACCTCGATGTGGACCTGCGCGAGCGCCTGGCCCATGAGGTGCGCGGCATCCTCAAGGCCGCCGGCGCCACCGCCCTCTTCGTCACGCACGACCAGCTGGAGGCGTTCGCCATCGGCGACGTGATCGGCGTGATGCATGAAGGCCACCTGCACCAGTGGGACGACGCCTACGCGCTCTACCACCGCCCGGCCACGCGCTTCGTGGCCGAGTTCATCGGCCACGGCGTGTTCGCCCCGGCGCAGATCCAGATGGTGGGTGACCAGGTCTCGGTGCAGACGCCGCTGGGCCCGCTGCACGACGTGGAGGAATGCCCCCTGCCCTCGGCCTACGAGGCCGGCCTGTGCGACGTGCTGCTGCGCGCCGACGACATCGTGCACGACGACGACGCGCCGGTGAAGGCGCAGATCCTGCGCAAGGCGTTTCGCGGCTCCGAATTCCTCTACACGCTGCGCCTGGCCAGCGGCGAGGTGCTGATGACGCACGTGCCCTCGCACCACAACCACGCGGTGGGCGAGTGGATCGGCATCCGCGCGGAGGTGGACCACGTGGTCACGTTCGAACGCGGCGGTGGCGCCAGCTCGCCGCCCGCACCGGGCTCGCGCCAGACCGCGGCCTGAGCGGCCCGGTTTTTTTTGCCCTTGAAACTTAAAAAAAACTTATCAAAGCAGTGAACTCTTGCGGTGCGGACACACTCCGTCACAGGTCCAAATCGGAATAAATCTTATTTGCAACCTGTCTGGAGTACTTTTTGATGAAACGCCTCGTCCTCACCGCCCTCGCTTTTGCCGGGCTGGCCGCCCCCCTCGCGCAGGCCCAGACCGCCCCGGCGGTGACGGTTTATTCCTCGCGCATCGAGCAGCTGATCAAGCCGCTGTTCGACCGCTACACCGCCGAGACGGGCGTGAAGATCAACCTGCTGACCGACCGCGGCGGCTCGATCGCCGAGCGCCTGGCCGCCGAAGGCGCGGGTTCGCCGGCCGACATCCTGCTCACGGTGGACATGGGCAACCTCTGGAGCGCGGCCGAGCGCGGCCTGCTGCGCAAGATCGATTCGCCCACGCTCAACAACAACGTGCCGCCCAACTTCCGCGACCCGGGCAACCAGTGGTGGGGCCTGTCGCGCCGCGAACGCACCATCTTCTTCAACCCCGAGAAGGTCAAGCCGGCGCAGCTCTCCACCTACGAAGACCTGGCCGACCCGAAGTGGAAGGGCAAGCTCTGCCTGCGCACCGGCAAGCAGACCTACACGCAATCGCTGGTGGCCATGCTGATCGCCAAGCACGGTGAGACCAGGACCGAGCAGATCGTGCGCGGCTGGGTGAGCAACCTCGCCACCGACGTGTTCACCAACGACGCCAGCCTGCTGCAGGCCATCGGCGCCGGCCAGTGCGAGGTGGGCATCGCCAACACCTACTACTACGGCCGCCTGGTCTCCAGCAACGCCGGCATCAAGGACAAGGTGCACCTGTTCTGGGCCAACCAGGGCGCCAACGAAGGCGGCGCCCACGTGAACCTCTCGGGCGGCGGCGTCACGCGCCACGCCAAGAACCCGGCCGGCGCGCAGAAGCTGCTGGAATGGCTGTCGTCCGAAGCGGCGCAGAACGGCTACACGCACGGCACTTTCGAAAGCCCGGTGAACCCCAAGGTGGAGCCTGACGCGATCATCAAGGCCTGGGGCACCAGCTTCAAGCCCAGCCCGCTGAACGCGGCCGACATCGGCTCCAAGCAGGCCGACGCGATCCGCCTGCTGGACCGCGCAGGCTACCGTTGAGCGACACCCTCGCCGCGACACCGCTGGCGCCCCGCCAGCGGGTGGCGCGGCGCTGGCCGGGCTGGGCGCTGGCCCTGCCCGTGGCCCTGCTCACGCTGATCCCGGTGCTCACCGTGCTCGGCGTGGCGCTCTCGCCGCAGCCCGAGGTGTGGGACCACCTGATCCAGTACGTGCTGCCCCGGGTCACGGCCAACACCGCGCTGCTCATGCTGCTGGTGTCCGTCGGCGTGTTGTGCGTCGGCGTGCCGCTGGCCTGGCTCACCGCGCTGTGCGCCTTCCCGGGCCAGCGTTTCTTCTCCTGGGCGCTCATGCTGCCGCTGGCGTTTCCGGCCTATGTGCTGGCCTTCGTGCAGATGGGCCTGTTCGAGTTCGCCGGCCCGGTGCAGAGCCAGCTGCGCGTGTGGTTCGGCAGCAGCGCCTGGTTCCCCGAAATCCGGGGCAGCCTGTGGGGCACGGTGATGGTGCTGACCATGGCCTTCTACCCCTATGTCTACCTGCTCGCGCGCAACGCCTTCATGACGCAGGGCCGCCGCGCGCTGGAAGCCGCGCGCACGCTCGGCCACAGCGCGCCGCGCGCGTTCTGGCGCGTCTCGGTGCCGATGGCGCGCCCCTGGATCGCGGGCGGGCTCGCGCTCGCCCTGATGGAAACCCTGGCCGACTTCGGCGCGGTCGCCGTCTTCAACTACGACACCTTCACCACCGCCCTGTACAAGGCCTGGTTCGACCTGCACAACCTCGACGCCGCGGCGCAGCTCGCCGCCCTGCTCGTGCTGGTGGTGCTGGTGCTCGCGGCGGCCGAGCAGCGCTCGCAACAGGGCCGCAGCTACCAGGTGGCCTCGCGCCACACCCCCCCGGTGGCGCTGCACGGCTGGCACCGCTGGGGAGCCTTCGCGGTCTGCGCGCTGGTGTTCACGGCCTCGTTCGCCATCCCCATCGCGCAACTGGTGACGTGGTCGCTGAGCACCTGGCGCGAAGAGCTGGAACCGCGCTACTGGGACTTCACGCTGAACACGGTGCGGCTCGCGCTGGGCACCGCGGCCATCGCCACGCTGCTGTCGCTCGCGCTGGCCTGGGTGCGGCGCCACCACCCCGACCGCGCCACCGGCTGGACGGTGCGGCTGGCGATCATCGGCTACGCGGTGCCGGGTGCCGTGCTCGCCGTGGGCGTCTTCATCCCCATCGCCTGGCTTGACAACCTGCTCATCGCCTGGCTGCAGCCCCTGGGCTTCGAAGGCTTCCAATTGCTCAAGGGCAGCGTGGCCACCATGCTGCTCGCGCTCTCGGCGCGCTTCCTGGCCGTGGCCTACCACGCGACCGACAGCGCCATGCAGCGCATCACGCGCAGCCAGGAAGAGTCCGCGCGCACGCTGGGCCTGGGCACCTGGGCGATGCTGCGCCGGCTCTACCTGCCGCTGCTGCGCGGCGGCCTGCTCACGGCCTTCCTCATGGTCATGGTCGATGTCATGAAGGAAATGCCGATCACGCTGATGACGCGCAGCTTCGGCTGGGACACGCTGGCCGTGCGCATCTTCCAGCTCACGTCCGAATCGATGTGGGCCAACGCGGCAGTGCCGGCACTGGCCATCGTGGCCGTGGGCCTGCTGCCGGTGGTGCTGATCGTGCGGCAGACCGACCGCCGCGTCGGCGGCGGTTGATCCATCGATCGATCAGCCCAGCGCGGTCCGCAGCGCCGGCAGGCGCGAGACCACCAGCCAGTCGAGCAGCAGCACGCCGAGCAGCACCGCCCCGCTGAGCGGGAAGGCCAGCGCCAGCGCGCACATCACCAACGCCCCGCCCTTCCACAGCGACGGGTCGCGCGGCGCGGGTGGTGCCACCAGTCGCCAGCTGCCCTTGGGCCGGCGCTTCCACCACATCACGATGCCGCTCACGCACAGGAACACGATGGCCAGGCAGAACAGCACGTTGAGAAGGGCGTTCCACAGCCCCAGGTCGCCCTGGTGCAGCGCGATGCCCACCGCCATGGCCTTGGCCAGCAGCGGGTAGTCGGCATAGGCGGCCTCGGCCAGCACGCGGCCGGTGTAGCGGTCCACGTGCACCGTGCGGTCCTGCGTCGGGCGGCCCAGGTCGCCGCTCATGGTGTCGGCCGACAGGGTGTACACGCCGGTGTCGCCTTGCGGCAGCTGGATGTGGTGCTGGCCCGTGAAGCCGAGCCGCTTCGCGAGCGCGGCCACGCTGTCCAGGTCCACCGGCTGGCCGTCGGGCACGCCCTCCGCGCCGCCCGGCGAACCCGAGGCCGGCAGCGGCGTCTGCGCCAGGCCCCAGGGCACCTCGTGCGTGCCGCCGGCGTTGAGCGTGGCGTGCGTGGCGTCCGACAGCGGCACGGCATCCCACTTGGCGGCAGGGAAACTGCCCCAGGGCTGAGCGAACTTCGCGCCCCACACGCCCGTCCAGGACAGCCCCGTGAGCAGGAACACCAGCAGCACCGCGCCGAGCCAGAAGCCCAGGCTGGCGTGCAGCGAACGCCACCACAGGCGCCCCTTCAGGCGCAGGTCGGGCAGCAGCACCTGGGCCCAGCGCGTGCCGCCGCGCGGCCACCAGAGGTAGAAGCCGGTGACGACCATCACGATGGCCAGGCCCGCCGCGATCTCGATCAGGCGGTCGCCCACGTCGCCCAGCAGCAGCGTGCCGTGGATCTTCTCGGCCCAGGCGAACCAGGTCTGGTCCTTGTCCACCAGCTGCAGCACCTGCGCGGTGTACGGGTCCACCGCCACCGCTTCGGTGGTGCCGTCGCGCGCGACGACGAACCAGCTCGCGCGGTCGGGCGCGGCCGGCGCGATGTACTCGCGCAGCGTGGCCTGCGAGCGCAGTTCGAGCACGGCCTTCGCCTGCGCGCTCACGGGCAGCGGCGCGTGGTCCATCGGGTTCACCGTCACCACCGGCCCGAGGCGGGTCTGGAAACCGGTGAAGAACACCATGACCAGCCCGGTGAGGGCCAGCATGAGCAGAAAGGGCACGACGTAGAGGCCGGCGTAGAAGTGCCAGCGCCAGGCCACGGCATGGAAACTGGAATGCGAGGACGGCTTCGTCCCCGCGTCCGCCAGCGCGGACGCGCGTTCAGCAACGGCTTTCATGGCCGCCTCAGTGCTTGTGCTTGCCGTGGTCTTCGGCCGCGGCGGCCGGTGCCGCACTGGTGCCACCGAGCGCGCGCGCCGTGGCCTTGACTTCCAGCGTGCTGCGCTGGCCGTCCTTGCCTTCGAGCACCAGCGTCACGGGCACCACGTCACCGGCCTTCACCTGGCCCTTGAGGTCCAGCAGCATCACGTGGTAACCACCAGGCTTGAGCTCGATGGCCTGGCCGGCGGGCAGCGCCAGGCCCTTGACCTCGCGCATGCGCATCACGTCCTTGTCCATGGCCATTTCGTGGATCTGGGCCACACCCGCGATGGGCGAGCGGGCTTCCACCACGCGGGTGTCGGCCTTGGCGGTGAGTTGCATGAAGGCGCCAGTGGATTTCTGTTGCGCGACGGTGGCGCGCACCCAGGCGTCTTTCACCTCGACGGGAGCGGTGGCGGGCGCTTGCGCCCAGGCGCTGGCCGTCACGGCCAGCAGGGTGGAGATGAGCAGGGATTTCATCGTGGAGTCGTCCATCGAAAAGCATTGATCGGGTTCGCCCGGCCCGGGCCGCGGCGGGGCGGCGACAGGGGCTTGGGCGGAGAGGCGGTCCGCGCCTGGGCGCGGGCCGGTGGGGTGCGTCAGGCCGTGGG